>NZ_JBDOIO010000005.1:900000-1125443 GCF_039831995.1 Paenibacillus pabuli | reverse complement strand
AGCGGGTGATGGGAATCGAACCCACGCTATTAGCTTGGAAGGCTAAAGTTCTACCATTGAACTACACCCGCGAAATAATAAAATCGGGATGACACGATTTGAACATGCGACCCCCTGGTCCCAAACCAGGTGCTCTACCAAGCTGAGCTACATCCCGTTATACTATACCGGCGAGAGGACTCGAACCTCCACGGTTTCCCACTCGATTTTGAGTCGAGCGCGTCTGCCATTCCGCCACGCCGGCATATGAAGTTATAAATGGCGCGCCCTGAGAGATTCGAACTCCCGGCCTTTTGATTCGTAGTCAAACGCTCTATCCAGCTGAGCTAAGGGCGCAAATATTGGAGCGGACGACGGGAATCGAACCCGCGACCCTCGCCTTGGCAAGGCGATGCTCTACCGCTGAGCCACGTCCGCTTATAAGGGATGCGCGTGGAGGGACTTGAACCCCCACGTCAAAGACGCTAGATCCTAAGTCTAGTGCGTCTGCCAATTCCGCCACACGCGCATGTATAAAAGTGAGTCATGAAGGGCTCGAACCTTCGACACCCTGATTAAAAGTCAGGTGCTCTACCAACTGAGCTAATGACTCATAGAAAAAATGGTGGAGGATGATGGATTCGAACCACCGAACCCGTACGGGAGCAGATTTACAGTCTGATGCGTTTGGCCACTTCGCTAATCCTCCAGGATTAAAAGGTGGCTCGGGACGGAATCGAACCGCCGACACGAGGATTTTCAGTCCTCTGCTCTACCGACTGAGCTACCGAGCCTTATTTAATTTTAAATAAATGGCGGAACCGACGGGATACTCTCACTTCGTTCGAGACTGCGAAGCTGATGCTCTCGAAGTGTATGCTCCGACGAACCCAAAAACGGATTCTCATCCCTGAAGCATAAACAAGATGGCGGAACCGACGGGATTCGAACCCGCGATCTCCTGCGTGACAGGCAGGCATGTTAGGCCAACTACACCACGGTTCCAGGCATTAATGGTGCCGGCGAGAGGACTTGAACCCCCAACCTACTGATTACAAGTCAGTTGCTCTACCAGTTGAGCTACACCGGCGTATATGGTGGAGGCTGAGGGGCTCGAACCCCCGACCCTCTGCTTGTAAGGCAGATGCTCTCCCAGCTGAGCTAAGCCTCCATATCTATATGACCCGTAGGGGATACTCTCACTTCGCTCGAGACTGCGTAGCAGTTGCTAACGATGATTATCCTCCGACGAACCTTTGGGATTCTCATCCCCTTGATGCTTTAAGAAATAAAGCTATGACCCGTAGGGGATTCGAACCCCTGTTACCTCCGTGAAAGGGAGGTGTCTTAACCCCTTGACCAACGGGCCTTAATGGCTCCCCGAACAGGACTCGAACCTGTGACAACTCGATTAACAGTCGAGTGCTCTACCAACTGAGCTATCAGGGAATGGTGGAGCCAAGCGGGATCGAACCGCTGACCTCCTGCTTGCAAGGCAGGCGCTCTCCCAGCTGAGCTATGGCCCCATGTTTTTTACCCCACAAAGTGAAGTCTAGCTTCGAGGTTAATCCCGATTACTTTCCGGGGACCCCGTAATCTTCATAACTTCATAAAACTTGTATGGTGGGCCCTGGTGGACTCGAACCACCGACCTCACCCTTATCAGAGGTGCGCTCTAACCAACTGAGCTAAGGGCCCTTATCAAAAACTCGAAAAAAAATACCCCAGTGGGGTTTCGCTTGGCAGCGTCCTACTCTCCCAGGACCCTTCGGTCCAAGTACCATCGGCGCTAGAGGGCTTAACGGTCGTGTTCGGGATGGGTACGTGTGGAACCCCTCCGCTATCGCCACCAAACGAGCATTTGTGGAACAAATGCGTTCAGAGATCATTCTCTGAAAACTAGATCCGAAACGAAATATGCGACTAGAACCTGCAATTTGGATAAGCCCTCGACCGATTAGTACTGGTCAGCTCCATGCATTACTGCACTTCCACCCCCAGCCTATCTACCTCGTCGTCTTCAAGGGGTCTTACATACTGGGAAATCTCATCTTGAGGGGGGCTTCACGCTTAGATGCTTTCAGCGCTTATCCCGTCCGTACATAGCTACCCAGCGGTGCTCCTGGCGGAACAACTGGTACACCAGCGGTACGTCCATCCCGGTCCTCTCGTACTAAGGACAGCTCCTCTCAAATTTCCTACGCCCACGACAGATAGGGACCGAACTGTCTCACGACGTTCTGAACCCAGCTCGCGTACCGCTTTAATGGGCGAACAGCCCAACCCTTGGGACCTACTTCAGCCCCAGGATGCGATGAGCCGACATCGAGGTGCCAAACCTCCCCGTCGATGTGGACTCTTGGGGGAGATAAGCCTGTTATCCCCAGGGTAGCTTTTATCCGTTGAGCGATGGCCCTTCCATGCGGTACCACCGGATCACTAAGCCCGACTTTCGTCCCTGCTCGACTTGTAGGTCTCGCAGTCAAGCTCCCTTATGCCTTTGCACTCTTCGAATGATTTCCAACCATTCTGAGGGAACCTTTGGGCGCCTCCGTTACTCTTTAGGAGGCGACCGCCCCAGTCAAACTGCCCACCTGACACTGTCCCCGTACCCGCTAAGGGCACCAGGTTAGAACCTAGATACGATCAGGGTGGTATCCCAACGGTGCCTCCACACAAGCTGGCGCTCATGCTTCAAAGGCTCCCACCTATCCTGTACAGATCGTACCCAAATTCAATATCAAGCTGCAGTAAAGCTCCATGGGGTCTTTCCGTCTTGTCGCGGGTAACCTGCATCTTCACAGGTATTAAAATTTCACCGGATCTCTCGTTGAGACAGCGCCCAAGTCGTTACGCCATTCGTGCGGGTCAGAATTTACCTGACAAGGAATTTCGCTACCTTAGGACCGTTATAGTTACGGCCGCCGTTTACTGGGGCTTCGGTTCACAGCTTCGGATTGCTCCTAACCGCTCCCCTTAACCTTCCAGCACCGGGCAGGCGTCAGCCCGTATACTTCGCCTTACGGCTTCGCACAGACCTGTGTTTTTGCTAAACAGTCGCTTGGGCCTTTTCACTGCGGCCCCCTCGTGCTATTCACACTACCGGGGCACCCCTTCTCCCGAAGTTACGGGGTCATTTTGCCGAGTTCCTTAACGAGAGTTCTTCCGCGCGCCTTAGAATTCTCTTCTCGCCTACCTGTGTCGGTTTGCGGTACGGGCACCTTCATCTGGCTAGAGGCTTTTCTTGGCAGTGTGAGATCATGACCTTCGCTACTGTAATTTTCACTCCCCATCACAGCTCAGCCTTATGGTTAGCGGATTTGCCTACTAACCAGCCTCACTGCTTGGACAGACATCCATCAGTCTGCGTCACTACCCTACTGCGTCCCCCCATCGCTCGTAACGATTTACGGTGGTACAGGAATTTCGACCTGTTGTCCTTCGACTACGCCTTTCGGCCTCGCCTTAGGTCCCGACTTACCCTGAGCGGACGAGCCTTCCTCAGGAACCCTTAGGCTTTCGGCGGATCAGATTCTCACTGATCTTTTCGTTACTCATACCGGCATTCTCACTTGTATAATGTCCAGCGCTCCTTACGGTACACCTTCAACCCTTATACAACGCTCCCCTACCCCTGATGCAAAGCATCAAGCCATAGCTTCGGTGGTGTGTTTAGCCCCGTTACATTTTCGGCGCAGAGTCACTCGACCAGTGAGCTATTACGCACTCTTTCAATGGTGGCTGCTTCTAAGCCAACATCCTGGTTGTCTGTGCAACTCCACATCCTTTCCCACTTAACACACACTTGGGGACCTTAGCTGATGGTCTGGGCTGTTTCCCTTTTGACAATGGATCTTAGCACTCACTGTCTGACTCCCGGAAGTAAGTCTATGGCATTCGGAGTTTGACTGAGCTTGGTAACCCTTGCGGGCCCCGCACCCAATCAGTGCTCTACCTCCACGACTCTGTTTTCCGAGGCTAGCCCTAAAGCTATTTCGGGGAGAACCAGCTATCTCCGAGTTCGATTGGAATTTCTCCGCTACCCCCACCTCATCCCCGCACTTTTCAACGTGCGTGGGTTCGGGCCTCCAGTGCGTGTTACCGCACCTTCACCCTGGACAGGGGTAGATCACCCGGTTTCGGGTCTACGTCCACGTACTAACTCGCCCTATTCAGACTCGCTTTCGCTGCGGCTCCGGCTCTTCACCTTAACCTTGCACGGGAACGTAACTCGCCGGTTCATTCTACAAAAGGCACGCCATCACCCCTAAAACGGGCTCTGACTTCTTGTAAGCACACGGTTTCAGGTTCTATTTCACTCCCCTTCCGGGGTGCTTTTCACCTTTCCCTCACGGTACTGCTTCACTATCGGTCGCTAGGAAGTATTTAGCCTTGGCAGATGGTCCTGCCGGATTCATACGGGGTTTCACGTGCCCCGCACTACTCGGGATCCGTCTCGGAGGGAACGGGCTTTTAATTACAGGGCTTTTACCTTCTTTGGCGGGCCTTTCCAGACCTCTTCGTTTAACCGGTTCCTTTGTAACTCCATGTGAGACGTCCCACAACCCCAGAGAGCAAGCTCTCTGGTTTGGGCTGTTCCGCGTTCGCTCGCCGCTACTGACGGAATCACTATTGTTTTCTCTTCCTCAAGGTACTTAGATGTTTCAGTTCCCCTGGTATGCCTCTACATAACCTATGTATTCAGTTATGAGTAACTGGATATTACCCCAGCTGGGTTTCCCCATTCGGACACCCCCGGATCAAAGCTTGCTTACAGCTCCCCGAGGCAGTTTCGTTGTTCGCCACGTCCTTCATCGGCTCCTAGCGCCTAGGCATCCTCCGTGTGCTCTTAGTAGCTTAACCAATTCGCTCGTGTTCGAGCTGTCTCTTCCTTTGGTTTGCTTGCGCAAATCCAAAAGTCGTTCCATTCGATCACTCGCTCATGCAGTTATTACTAATATTTGAAACTTGTTTAACACAAGTTCAGCTAAAAGGAATGTTCTAATTCGCATTTTTCGTTTCGATATCTAGTTTTCAAAGAACAAGCTCCATGCAAAAGCAAGCTGTTTTGAGAGTTTGAGCTCTCAAAACTGAGCAACGAGTGAGTACGTTTTGCTCTTCATTTCATCCACACATCAAGTGATGGACCGAAATGAATCGCTGTCACAGGTTCAATGAACCTGCTGATTTGAATGTTTCCACTCGGGAAACGATTCTCCATAGAAAGGAGGTGATCCAGCCGCACCTTCCGATACGGCTACCTTGTTACGACTTCACCCCAATCATCTATCCCACCTTCGGCGGCTGGCTCCTTGCGGTTACCCCACCGACTTCGGGTGTTATAAACTCTCGTGGTGTGACGGGCGGTGTGTACAAGACCCGGGAACGTATTCACCGCGGCATGCTGATCCGCGATTACTAGCAATTCCGACTTCATGCAGGCGAGTTGCAGCCTGCAATCCGAACTGAGACCGGCTTTTTAGGATTCGTTCCACCTCGCGGCTTCACTGCCCGTTGTACCGGCCATTGTAGTACGTGTGTAGCCCAGGTCATAAGGGGCATGATGATTTGACGTCATCCCCACCTTCCTCCGGTTTGTCACCGGCAGTCACCTTAGAGTGCCCACCCGAAGTGCTGGCAACTAAGATCAAGGGTTGCGCTCGTTGCGGGACTTAACCCAACATCTCACGACACGAGCTGACGACAACCATGCACCACCTGTCTCCTCTGTCCCGAAGGAAAGGTACATCTCTGTACCGGTCAGAGGGATGTCAAGACCTGGTAAGGTTCTTCGCGTTGCTTCGAATTAAACCACATACTCCACTGCTTGTGCGGGTCCCCGTCAATTCCTTTGAGTTTCAGTCTTGCGACCGTACTCCCCAGGCGGAATGCTTAATGTGTTAACTTCGGCACCAAGGGTATCGAAACCCCTAACACCTAGCATTCATCGTTTACGGCGTGGACTACCAGGGTATCTAATCCTGTTTGCTCCCCACGCTTTCGCGCCTCAGCGTCAGTTACAGCCCAGAGAGTCGCCTTCGCCACTGGTGTTCCTCCACATCTCTACGCATTTCACCGCTACACGTGGAATTCCACTCTCCTCTTCTGCACTCAAGTCACCCAGTTTCCAGTGCGATCCGGGGTTGAGCCCCGGGATTAAACACCAGACTTAAATGACCGCCTGCGCGCGCTTTACGCCCAATAATTCCGGACAACGCTTGCCCCCTACGTATTACCGCGGCTGCTGGCACGTAGTTAGCCGGGGCTTTCTTCTCAGGTACCGTCACTCCTTGAGCAGTTACTCTCAAGGACGTTCTTCCCTGGCAACAGAGCTTTACGATCCGAAAACCTTCATCACTCACGCGGCATTGCTCCGTCAGGCTTTCGCCCATTGCGGAAGATTCCCTACTGCTGCCTCCCGTAGGAGTCTGGGCCGTGTCTCAGTCCCAGTGTGGCCGATCACCCTCTCAGGTCGGCTACGCATCGTCGCCTTGGTGAGCCGTTACCTCACCAACTAGCTAATGCGCCGCAGGCCCATCCTCAAGTGACAGATTGCTCCGTCTTTCCAGCTTCCTTCAGGCGAAGAAAGCAAGTATTCGGTATTAGCTACCGTTTCCGGTAGTTGTCCCAAGCTTGAGGGCAGGTTGCCTACGTGTTACTCACCCGTCCGCCGCTAACCATCAGAGAAGCAAGCTTCTCTTCAAGTCCGCTCGACTTGCATGTATTAGGCATGCCGCCAGCGTTCGTCCTGAGCCAGGATCAAACTCTCCAATAAAGTATTGAAAAGAGCGATTAGCTCATTTTGAATCTGACGAGATTAAAAATCTCATTTGTGCTTCGAAATCATACAGTCAGATGACATGTACCGATTCCTCAGCGTCGATCTTACAAAGTAAGATCGTTACTCACTCGTTGTTCAGTTTTCAAAGATCAAACGTCATTTGCATCCGAGTGTTGTTCTCTTCAGCAACTTTTATATCTTATCATGTCCGAACCAATTTAGCAAGCACTTTTTTCAAGTTTCTTTCGAAGCTTTTCAGTTCGCTCACCGCACCGTGTTTCTCGTGTTTTCTTGGCCGGAGATATAATATATCATGCAGGAATATTAATTACTACATGTAAAATATCCCAATTAATTCTATGGAAAGATAAACGATTTACATATACATACTCACTATTATACTGGCAATCATCATTGAGCAAACTTCATCTAACCGATCCGACTTAGGTCAACACCAATCCATCCGTCTAGGTAGACAAGTCGAATAGCGTTGCTGTCTGTACAGGCAAGACTCCTTAGTCTCTATCTTGGAGGTGTTTCTGGTGTTGCTATTAAAAGCATTCTAGAGATCCTCTTAAACAACAATATGATATACAAACCATGCACTACTCTATCTCTTCTATAATAGTAGATGCCGATACTTTCACATCAGATTATGATAGCCCACTGCTTTCTTCCCTACTCGCCTCTGAATCTCCCCATTACAATCGTGTCGTAGTACTCCCCGTCCGCATGTCTGCGGTCCTTTTTCAACACACCTTCAATTGCAAAGCCCATTCTATGATATAACTCTATTGCTTTATCGTTTCTTTCTAACACATTCAGCGTCACTTTCTCCACACCGCTCATATCTGCCCAATGGAGTGACGACTCCAGCAGCTTATTTCCGATGCCATAACCCCAGTAATCTCGGGCAACACACACTCCAAACTCAACTTTATGTGAAAACCGCTTCAGATCTGACCCCTCACATCTTGCGTACCCAACTATCCCTTCCTGCACGGTAGCAACGAGAAACAGGTTCCGATCCTTCGCCGTATCCGAAAGAATAATCTCCCTGAATCGCGCTGCATCGATATAAGCTTCTCCCCGCTCTCGGTCCATGTTCTCCGTTTCCCCATCGATCTGTACACGAAGTGAAGATAATGACTCTGCATCCCTTTCTTCTGCGGATCTAATCGAGAAAGTCATTCCTTTTATGATAAACTCCTGTTTTTCAATCTTCATATATACCTCTCTCTTTTCCCCTTTAGGTTTCTACATTCCTATTACTCTTACTATTATTATTCCCTTATCCGAATTCGGATGGGCTTTTGCCCGTAAGCATTTTGAATACCTGGCTAAAATACGTCGCGTTCCGAAACCCCGTCATCTCACTAACCTCGTAGACCATATAGTGACCAGATTGCAGCAGCTCTATCGCCTTTTGGATCCGATATCCATTCAGATAACTTACGAAATTTTCTCCGGTTACCCTTTTGAACAATTGGCTCAGATATTTGGGATGTACAAAAAGTCCCTTGGCTATTGCTTCAAAGCTGATTTCGTCAGCATAATGCTGCTCCACATACTGTTTCACCTGATCCACCAGTTTATTGCTCTTTTTCTCTGTCATCTCTTTCCGTGTCTGCTCGATCCAGTCTCCAATAAATGCATCCATCCAGCATAGCAGATCCTGCAGTGAATATTTAGATTGAATATCTTTGAGAAACTCGCTCATAGCCAGTGGCGGGCGCAACATAGGATATTGTTTATTCCAACTATGAATTAAGGTATTGAAAAGACTTACGGCCACAACCTGTACATCCTGAAGGCCAGTACATTTGCCTACCTTAAACATCTGGTGGATTAGAAGCCATACCTCTTCGGCCAAATCGATCCGCATATCCGCCCATGACTCGTTCCATTGCCGTAGAAGCAAGGAATAATCATGTGCATTCGTTTTCACTTGATCAACCGAATTATAGGAATAGACACGGCTACCCCCCTGAAATTCTGCCATCTCAAGCGCTTCTCTGCTCTCCAGATAGGAATCCATTACCTCGCACAGATGGTCCTTGGGCGTTCCGATCCCAGCGCTCATCTCCATTTTGAGATACGTAAATACCTGCTCAATCATCCTTTCCACGAGGAAGTACATTTGTTCAAGCAGTTCTCCCCCGCCAAAAAGAAGCAGCACAAAAACCTGATCCGAATAATCCAGAACCTCAACCTGACTGTTAGGTATACGCCCCGTTTGTTCCTTGATCGTTTCCTGAATAATATCCGCCGCCCCGTAGCGGAGCAGCTGCCAGTCACGCTCTTTCATCCTTGTCAGAAATTCGGGGCGATTCAGCTGCAGACTAATGGCGCTTACCTGCGCAGACAAGGGGATGCCCAGGTAATCCATACGTTCACTCGGTAACTCACTGGCCTGATAGCGTGTGGTCAGGAGCTCGTGCAGTAACTGTTTGCGCAAGTAGGGGACTACCTTCCCAATCTCTTGCTTGTATGTCTGCTCTAGCCGCTCACGCCGCTCTCGAACCTCCTGTTCCAACAGAACTTCACGCAGCACGGACTCAATCTCTTCCACCTCCGCCGGTTTCAGCAGAAAATGATTCACTCCCCATCGCATGGCGGCCCGAGCATTCTCGAATTCGTCGTATCCACTTAAAATAATAATCGGCAGATGAGGATAATTGCGGCGAAGTGCCTGCGTTACCTCCAACCCTGTCATACCTGGCATATAAACATCGGTCATGACCAGATCCGGACGCAGCCGTTCGAATTGTTCAAGTGCATCGACGCCGTTGGAAGCTGTGCCTGCAATTCTCAGACCAAGGGAAGGCCACTCAATATGTTCGGTTAAAGCCTTAATCATATGTGGATCGTCATCTACAAGCATGATGGTTTTCAACTGTTTTCACCGTCCAGCTAGAGATTTAACTGCTCTTCCGTCTCAATACGCGGCAGTGAGATGGTCACTTCCACACCACCCAAACTACCTGTACATAATTGAACTCCATATCCTCTGCCACAATATAGCTGAATGCGCTGGTGTACATTCTTCACGCCGATACCACGTGAATCTTCCAGCCTCCACTCCGCTGGCAGGCCTTGACCATTATCCATAATCCGAATAACGACTCTGGATGGATCGTCATTCTCTTCCCTTATATCCACACGAATTCGAAGTGTCTCATCTTTTGGGTTTGCATGTATAACGGCATTTTCAATAAAGGGCTGCAAAATAATTTTGGGGATGTAACAGCTACGGACACGCGGATCTATCTGTTCTTCATAATCAATGGAGAAGGGCAACCTTTCGGCCTGGATGCTGACATAACAGCGGGCATGCTCCAATTCATCACGAATTTTAATGAACATTTTGCCTCCACTAAGTCCAATGCGTAAAAGTTTGCTGAGCTGAACAATCATGCGGCTAATGTCTTTGGCTTCATAATCAAGCGCACGCCAGTGGATCATATCCAGAGTATTGTAGAGAAAATGGGGTTTGATCTGTGCCTCCAGCAGACTTGTCTGTGCCTCCCGCTTGGCACGGCTCTCCTCTTTCACCTGATCCATCAATTCCGTCAGTTTTGAAGCCATATGATTGAAGCCATAAGCCAGATGAGCATACTCCTGGGTAAACGAGAGATGTACACGGGTGTCAAAATCCCCCTTCTCAAGCTGTCTCATTCGCTTAATCAGCTGACGAAGGGGCCGGATAATTCGCCGGACAAACAAATACGCGAATACGGCTGAACATAACAATC
This sequence comes from Paenibacillus pabuli, assembly GCF_039831995.1. Classification (NCBI taxonomy): domain Bacteria; kingdom Bacillati; phylum Bacillota; class Bacilli; order Caryophanales; family Paenibacillaceae; genus Paenibacillus; species Paenibacillus pabuli. The sequence goes on along the minus strand of NZ_JBDOIO010000005.1, from coordinate 1,114,928 downwards.
CGACCACCGCAATACCGAGCACCTGCCATCCGGCGTACCTGACAGGAGATAGCAGCGTATGTACCGGAATCGTCTGCACCAGACGCCACTGAAGTGTGGCGGGCTTGGAATACAGCACGAGCTGTGCACCACCGGCATCGCCAGATACCACCTCGAATCCATCTTCATTCTGCTGGGCATGCTCTTGAATCCATTCACTGTCCACGACCGGTAAAGTTCCCCGAGCAGCCGTGTCCACAGTCAGGAGTGAGTCGGTTACAGGTTCATGTTCATTACCATTGGGACTTGGTTCAGAGGCCATTACTGGATCCGTATCATCCATCCGCATAATGATATTCCCTGCAGTATCGACCAGCAGCACCTGTCCATCCAATACCATTGGCATGTCCGCAAATCGACGGACGATATCGGCGCGACTCAAACGGATCAGGACATAGGCCGCCGTATTGCCACGACTGTCGAAGATCCGCTGGGCATAGCCAACCAGGGAATGTCCTGATTCATTTTCCCGCAAAGGTACCCAAGCTGCATCTGCATGTTCCAGAGCTGTAAACCATGAATCCCCTGCAATCGTATCCACCGGAAAAATCCGATCAGCCATCGTGACGGTCACACCATTGAACGCATCCGTATACAATTCCACTGAGGTGATGCCTTCACTAACAACAAGCGTATGGTCCAGTATTTTGGCTAACTCCCGCCGCTGATGAATCTGTGTAAGTCTCCCTGTTCCTGCTGTTTCCAGCAAACTTGAGAGCTCCCTGTTGCTCGCGAGCGAGTAGGCAGTTCCCGTCACTCCAGTAATAAAATCAAAACCGCGCCGGGTGCTCTCGTTAAGGAGTGCCAGGCGTGCTTTGCTGATCTCGGTAAATGTTACGGTAGAGAAGGACTGATAGGCCAGCCAGACGATGCCGGATACGAGCAGCAGGTTAAACGCAATAAAGCAAGTCACCATCAACGTGGTGAGCTTGCTTTGCTGCAGTTTGTGATTGATAAACAGGGATAATCTTCGTTTCCCCATGAAATCAACTCGTTTCGTTTTGAAATTACCCTTTGAGCCCGGAGGTTGCAATTCCTTCCACGAAGTACTTTTGACACACCATAAATACGATGAAACAAGGCACGAGCGACAATACCGACATGGCAAACATCGGACCCCAATCCGATTGGGAACTGGAATCAAGGAACAAGCGCAGCCCCAGCGGCACCGTGTACTTGCTGACATCACTCAGATAGATCAGTTGACTGAAGAAATCATCCCATGTCCACAAGAAGGTAAAGATCATCGTGGTCACCAGCGCCGGAAAGGCCAGCGGGATAATGACCTTGGTGTAGATGCGTACAGGTCCACAGCCATCGATGGTTGCCGCCTCATCCAGCTCTTTGGGCAAACCACGGAAGAACTGAACCATCAGGAAAATAAAGAAGGCATCCGTGGCGAGCCACTTGGGCACCACCAGAGGCAAGTACGTATTCACCCATTCCAAATGGTTGAACAGGATGTATTGCGGAATCAGCGTCACATGATGTGGCAGCATGATTGTCATTAACATCAGGCCGAAGCAGGTGGCCTTGAAACGAAAATCCAGTCTGGCAAAGGCATACGCCGCCATCGAACAAGAGACCACATTACCGAGCACCGCACCCAGTGACAGGACAATGGAGTTGGTCAGGAAACGGGAGAACGGGTTACCCTGGATTCCCGTCCAGCCGTTCATGTAATTTTGAAAGTTCCATTCCTGCGGCCAAAACCACGTTTCCGTGAAGATCATATGTCCCGGCTTGAACGAACTACCCAGCATCCAGAGCACCGGATACAGCATGACGAAGGCAATGCCGGAAATCAAAACATGTTTCGCCACGACCCAGGCAGCAGAATTCCGTTGTCCAATCATGATTTTCCACCGTCCTCATAATGGACCCACAGCTTGCTGCTGCGGAATACCAGCAATGTAAACACTCCGATCAGGATCACCAGCACCCAGGCCATCGCGGAAGCATAACCCATCTGAAAGAAAGAGAATCCTTTCTTATATAGATACAGGGAATACATCAATGTTGAATTTACAGGACCGCCGCTGCCATTACTGATGACGAAGGCTTGTGTAAACGATTGAAAGGACGTAATTAATTGCATCACCAGATTGAAAAAGATAACCGGCGACAGAATCGGCAGCGTTATATTGAAGAAACGCCGGAACGGACCTGCACCATCTACCGCAGAAGCTTCATCATATTCCGGTGGAATCTGCTTCAGCCCTGCCAGGAAAATAATCATGGACGATCCGAACTGCCATACGGATAACAGCACGATGGAGTACAGCGCATATTTCGGATTAGCAACCCAATCCGGTGCCTTGATGCCCACCATGGCAAGCACGCCGTTGAGCAGGCCGTCACCACCCAGCATTTTGCGCCACAACATGGCAATGGCCACACTGCCTCCAAGCAAGGTTGGAATGTAGTATACAGTCCGGTAAAGGCCCAGTCCGCGAATCCCCTTGTTGAGCAGCATCGCGACAAGCAGAGCAAAGATCAACTTAATCGGAACAGACACAGCAACATACGTAAAGGTAACCTTCAGCGATTGGATAAACAGCTTATCCGATGTAAACATGGTTGTGTAGTTACCCAGACCAACCCAAGAAGGGGCGGCCAGGATACTGTAGTCCGTAAACGAAATATATAATGAAACTAGCATTGGGCCTAGGGTCAGAAACAATAAACCAATTAGCCATGGGGCAAGAAACAGAAGTGCTGCTCCACTATGGGCATATCTCCGTTTCACCCGCCGGGCTGTCACACGCTCGGTTCTGGCTTGACTGACCTGTGTTGTACTCATCTTCGCAACCTCCCCGCGGAATTTGAAGTCTGGATCCGTTCAAGGCTTTATTGACTCGATGCAAGTGTCGCCTTGGCGCCTTCAATGAACTGGGCAATCACATCTGATGTGCTGCCTTGACCAAAGGCGATCTGCTCACTTGCGCTCTTGAAGCTGGTATCCACTTCGGAAAATCCCTGCGGGTAAGGCGGATCAATTTCACTGGAGTTTTTCGATACAACGTCGATAAATTGAAAGATGGCTTGTTCCGCTTCAGGCAGCGTGGGTTGCATTTTCTCACGGATGCTGGAATTGACGGGTACTCCGCGCTCGGAACCGAGAATGGCCGTAGCTTCCGGATCGTTAACCATGAAGTCAATAAACATAGCCACTTCCTTCGGATGTTTGGTTTTGGCGTAACCGGACAGGAACTGACCTGCTTTCAGGTATTCACCGATTTGTTTTTCATTCACACCGTGCGGAAGCACTTGTATCCCGAGTTTATGATCCTGGTTTTTGTTCACCTGCTGGAACGTTAATAATTGGTTGGACCACGCAAAATCCATGGCTGCCGTACCAAGTGAGATCGGACGTGTTTCCAATGCATTGGTTGTGGATGCCGTCACTTCAGCAGGCGTAGCACCCCCGTTCTCACGAAGCGCACCCCACATGTCAAACCACTGCTGAAGGTCCTCACTGGTTGCTGTCATCGTCCCGCCTTCAAATAGTCCCTTGCCTGTTTGACGGATAAACACCTCAAACATATTTGTCGTTCCCGAAACATCCGCCGAACCGTAGAAACCTTCGCCCTTTGCTGCCGCAATCTTGGCGGCGATGTCACTAAAGTCCTGCCACGTCCAGCTTTCCTGAGGTTCTTCGATCCCGAGTTCCTTAAATACGGTGGCGTCATAGATTACACCTGGTGCATTAACTCCTAATGTAATCGCATATAATTTATCATCAATTGATCCGGCTTTGAGCATGCTCGCGTCATGATCATCCGTACGCAGCTCTTTACTCTCGCTGTATGGGGTCAGGTCAAGAAGTGCACCACGCCGGGCAAAATCGGTAAGAAAAGCGTAATCCATTTGTACAATATCCGGGGCATTCGAACCAGCTACCTGTGTAGTCAGCTTGTCGAAGTATCCGTCCCAGCCGGAGTATTCCGGTTTGATCGTAATGCCGGGGTGTTTCTCTTCAAAGAGTTTGATCACTTTGGTCGTCAGATCGTGGCGAGTCTGTGATCCCCACCAGGTCATGCGCAGTTGGATGTTACCCGAGGCACCTTCCTCACTTCCCTCACCAGATGAACCAGTAGATCCGGAAGATCCTCCAGAACAGGCTGTAGCCAACAACAACAACAGGGACATGCAGAACAGGGTTACCCACTTTTTAGTGATCAACATGAATGAATTTTCTCCCCTTTTATTATGGAATCGCTTACAAAAACTATTGTAACGGCGTTATGCCGCTCATGACATAAACAAAAGTAAGCTTTCCTGTCAAAAAAGTAAGGGGTTAGGGAGTAAAAACCACCGGAATACATTCTCCGGCGGTTTGTCATGTCAAGGATTCATCATCATCTCCATGGAACATTTAATCTTTTGTCATGTTGAGGATTGTGTCATGGGAGCCGATGTGGTTGTTGTCTGTCTGGCCAATTGTTTTTTCATTTTCGCAACTTCGGTACCCGCCAGCATCATGATGCCAATACCATGATTGTCATTCGTTACAGTCAGCAGATCCTTATCATAATATTCCGCCGTGAAAGCATACCTGGACCCACTGCATACTCCATGTACATTGCCTTGGCGGTCGATTGCTGTCCGGGTCAATCCGATCCAGGCCCGCTCCGAAGCTTCAATATAACGCTCTGGCTGTTCCAACCACCCGAATCGAACTCCCCGCGCAAACCCATAAGCGAACATGGCCGTACAGGAAGCTTCCTGGTATGTGTTTGAATCATTCAGCACCTGATGCCATAATCCGCCTTCTCCCTGCAGAGCTGCATACCCATCACACAATTCATTAAAGAAATGGATCAATGCCGGGCGGTCAGAGTGCTCTTCAGGCAAAGCCTCCAATACTTCAGTTAGGGAAAACAGTACCCATCCGTTCCCGCGTCCCCACGGAATGTGAGTCGCTTGTTTATATTTAAAATCGTATACGTGAGACATAATGTTGAACTCAGGCATAAACAGATATTTGCGGTATAGCAAAAATTGTCTGGCTGCCTCGTCCAAAGCTGACTTCTCCCCCGTCAGGCGAGCATACCGAACTAAAAACGGGGTACTCATATAGAGATCATCGGCCCACATGGTATTCTCGGCAAACTCCCCAATGCACTCGCGATAAAACGCACCGTCTTCCTGCCGCTCCAACCGGGAGAGCATAAAATCGGCAATACGCTCGGCAATCGGCAAAAACGTCGGTTCATGGCATTCCAAGTATGCCTCAAGCATGGCTGAACCAAAAGAACCACAGTTATCCAGCATTCTCAACATGACTAGCTGCTGGTTAACCGCCGGGAATCCGTACTGTTCCCGATCCCACAGCGAGTAATCATACATTTGAGTGCATGACTGCACATGTTCTGTTGCATAACGAATGATATCGGATCTATCCAGATAACGTCCCGTTTGCAGCAGTCCGTATATCGTTACACCCAATGGATAATCCCAACGGCCGTAGTTGGTTACACTACCAACCGTCCACTTATTGCTAAGCATTGCATTTTCATAATACGGACGAATCCATGCATTCGGTCGATCCAGCTGCCAATACGTATGGTGTCCTGCATGCTTGTACGGTTTATCTTCTCCAGCCCCACCTTGCGCCTCATTTATCCTGTATACACGGTCTGTCCGCATTAAATCTTGCACTTCAGGCTCCATCCCAGCTTGGAAAGGACCTACATACATCCACTTATCCCCTGAAGCTCCATGCACATGCAAAGGTAGCTCCAATTCAAGCTGCTTCCCATTCACGGCTGCGTTTAGGGTGAAACTCCATGGCGCAGTGCTCACGCTGCTGCATTCGCTGCATACTAACAGATCGTTCCGGCCGTAGGACGCTTGGACTTCAGACTCGAATGATCCTGCTTCATGTAATTGTACAGCTGGCTTGCCATTTACCCATATCGTTAGCGGTCCGGAAGAATGACCGGATAAGCAGATGGGGCTTCCCGTAGAGTCCCTATTGTTTATTCGTGTCCAAGCATAAGCTCGCTGTCCGGGAACATGCCCATATAATCGCTCCAATGTCGGTCTGGCCTGCTGTTCAATGGACCACTCCCTATTCGGAAGCCACTCCAATGTATTGTCCTGCTCCTGGCCAAGCAGGTTCCAATTCGGATGAATGTTTCCGGGTGTGGCCGGAATGCCAAATGCACGGATCACTTCTTCCTGGTTCATAGGCTTCGTGTAAATCCATCCAGCTTGTCCCTGACGCTCTCGAAAAGGCGCAAGCACATTCAAAATGCGCACTTTCCCTTCATCCGAACCAAACTGGCATCCAAAACCGGCAGGTGTATATCTCATTTCAAGCACTAACGTGTTCCAGCCGGGCTTGATGTCGATTCCCAACTTTACCGTGGCATCCGGATTAATCTCGTCCATTACTGTTGAGCGATACACCAGCTGATCATTAAAATAGAAACGAACAGGCCCATAGCAGCGAACAAGCACATCCAGGTTTCGGTCCTCATCTCCCCATACCAAGGCTGCCGCATAAGCGACTTGTCCTTTCTGAGTATCCGTGAACCGCTCGCCCAGGTTGAAATCGTACAAACCCTTCTCATTCTGCAGGATACCCGACTTCTGGAACACACGATATACAAAGTCAGCTTGCGCATTGGCGCCGATATATCTCTCAGCCAGCACCTTCAATGCCTGATCCTGATCCTCTCCAAAACGGTAATACATACTCTGCGGTTCATCAAAATACGTTGTCATGGATTGCCACAGTCCTCTCCAGCTGGAATTGACACACTCTTCTCGAAAGCGATTGTCCAAATAAACAAATTAAGTATAGCGCTTAACCTACGTGAGAAAATCCCTTGTTTCACAGCAAATGGATCACAAGCTTGATGAATTGAGGCCCTGTCTCGAAGGAGTCGAATAATAACCCCAGTATACCTGACAGAAGGGTTAGTGGCTACAGAAATTTGATTGCGCTTTCAACAAAAAAAAACAGATCCTTTTCTTTATTGAGAATACAGAAAGCTGTCTAGTTCCTTCTAAATAAATCAGGTACATTCTTTACATTAAAAGGTAGCAGATTGTTCCCCTACTTCCTCATATATTGATGTGGCATCGACAAAATCAGAGGATCGGTTTAAAAATGGGAATCGCCTGCCGATAAAGGTATTAGAATGGAAATTCCACTTTTTGTATTGGAAAGGAAAGATGAGCCTTGAGTATTCTTGAATCTTTGGTAAATGCTATGCCTTTTGTAAGACAGATGTTTCGTGACGATGTTTCCATATCCATTAATGATCATGAGAAAGTGTTATATTTTGCCGAAGCCAATGGGCTGGAGATTGGTGTCAAAGTAGGAGACGAGCTGCACGAAGACTATAAGGACTTCAAAATGCTCACGAACCGGGATTCCCGTACCGTGGCAAGAATGCCAGGTGATTTGCAAGGCAGACCTTTTGACGCGATTCTTATTCCAATCAAAGAGAACGACAAGGTTGTTGGCATATTGGGTGTAAACTACGCGCTGGATAACCATATCACTCTTGAGAAACTCATCAGCGAAAATGAAGCGACCATTAACGCCCTGCTTGGTGGCATTCAGCAGATTGCAGCCCATTCAGAGGAACTATCCGCCACCTCGGAAGAGATTTTGCGTAACTCCAAACAAGCCGCAGAGAATTCAGTCAGTGTGACCAAGGTAACCAATGTGATTCGCGAAGTCTCCGAACAAACCAATCTGCTTGGCCTGAACGCCATGATTGAAGCCGCTCGCGTGGGTGATCTGGGAAGCGGGTTCGGTGTCGTTGCCAGTGAAGTTCGCAAACTATCGGATCATACCAAACAGGCAGCCGCAGATATCGAAACTTCACTAGGCAGCGTTCAGAACTCGATGAAGCATATGGAGCTGGAAATTGGTCAAATTACAACAGCAACTGTGGATCAGGCGCAGTTGGTCAGCGAGTTTATGCAGAGTATTGAACAGCTCAGCGAAACCAGTGCGAATTTGAAAAAATTTGTAACCGAGATGCTGGCCCTGGAGTAGTCATAGCAAGATAATAGAACGGACAAATAGACAAAACGTAATTTTATGTACATATACCTTTAATGAAAGAAGCCCCCGACTATACTTCCTTGTGACTGGAAGCCAGCGGAGGCTTTTCATTTTTGCTCTGTAAACCACTAAAAATGGCACGCTAAATTTCTACAGCCACTCCGTAGTGGTCAGATACAACCGGGCCATTCTTGCCGTTAAGCACAACAGTAGAAGACTTCGCCTGCACAGGATGTTTGGAGAAAATATAATCAATACGCAGATCGCGTTTGTTGTCAGCCCATCCGGCAATAGCTTTGACTACCGTTGCTCCATCATCTTTTTGTTCGGCAGTGGTATAGAGGTCATTCCAACCTTGGCTGACGATGTGATCGTAGCCTTCCCCGCGCACTTCCGCAACATTATTAAAATCTCCCATGATAAACAGCGGCTGATCCAAATATGGAGCAAGCTTGCTCTCCGTTAATTCCCATTGTCCCTTGAACGGTTCCTGTTCATCATCCCACCAGTTATAATGTCCGTTCACAAACCAGGTTGCTTCCCCTTCAACGGCCGTCTGTACACCCACGATTTTGCGTGTGCGGTAGTTGCTATAATCGCGCATGTGGGAAACGTATTCTTCAAAAGACGCTGTAATCGGCGTACGGCTCAGGATCGCCAGACCCTCATCGTATTTGCTGAACCCGATATGGGTCGGCACCCATGTCCAGTAATAGGTATCGGTAAGTTGCGTCAGCAAGACGTGGGCGTAGTTGTCTTTTTTGATCACGGCATCAGGATCGGTTGAGATAAAATGCTTCAAGTGTTCTGCAGACAATGCCGACTCTTGTATGGATTGATTGACCTCCTGCATGGAGATCACATCAAACTGATGTGTATTAATAAAATCTGCCAGCTGACTGATCTTGTTCAACTGGTCTTCTTCCGCCCAGGCGTGTGTATTTAACGTAAGTATTTTCATATATGCTCTCTCCTGTTGAATAAAATTGACCACCTTAAGGCCTGTATCGTTCCTGAAAGGAATACATACGCTAAGCATACACAATATGGAGCAATAACGCATGCAGTGGGTAAATCCACCCCTGCTGTTTCCATTTATAATGATCAAAAAGTCTATTATAAGTTCTCTCAATCCATGCACGTGGACACCCATAACTGATATGATGGATACAGAAAATCCACACCATACGTTGAGGCGTATGGATCGTTAAACCTATGATTGCCCAGGAGATGGAATGATGAACATACCGATTGACATGAATCTGGATGATGCACAGTGGCAGCAATTGATTCGAGAGGTTGCCGAGCACTTTAATAACCTGACGATTATGCGCGGATTCCAATATTATAAACAGAAACGCGTTGGATCATTAACCTTTACGGAACATCACGGAATCACAGCAGACGTGCAGGGCTCTGAAGAGTATAACGTCACCTTAAGCGTCCAGTCTCTGCCCACCAGCTACTGTACCTGCCCGGTGGGTTCCCATTGTAAACATATCGTTGCCGTTATGATGAGTTATGCTGAGTTGCTGGAACGGTCGGTGCACGCTATTGTAAATGCCCATTCAAGCACAGCCTTGAAACAGGCAGTGAAGCCTGTGGCTTCCATGTCTTCATTTCGCTCGAGTGCTGTTTCAGAACAGGATACGGATATCCCTCATTTTCAGTACAGTCAGATCAGGGAACGGGCATTAGAGCTTGCAGGCCTGGAAATTACAGAGTGGTATGAACTGTTCGAGAAATGCCTGGTCAGATTGGGCACAGGCACGCCAAGTACGGCATACGTACAGGAAGCAGCCGATGAACTGTATGCCATTAAGCCTAAATTGTCTGCCGGGATGGATCAGTTATTTGAATTCCATGTACATCTGTACCTTATGCGATACTGCATCCCTTCCCGTCATTCAACCAGCCATACACCAATTTATTTAAGTTACCCTGCTCAGCTTGCTGTAGATGCACTTCAGAAAGGCATGGATCAGGTACTTAGCCATCCGCTTCAATTCGCTGATCTGCCGGACAATAAGCTTAAGCAACTGTGGAAGCGGGTGGACGAAACCATAACGTATCTCCGTACACAAATGACATCCGAGACATCCACACTGATGCTGTTCACGCCGATCTATCGGCAGGTTTGGCTGAACTGGATTGTCCCTCACTTACAGAATGAGCAATTGCTCTTATCGGAGTTGAACATTTTACAGGAAATCGAAGATCAGTTGAAAGAAAGTGCAGATAATACACCAGGCCATAGCGGAGGTAGCGTGCTAAGCGTTGCCAATCTGACAGGCAGCATCCAGCCTGGTAAGCTTGGAAAATCATCACCCTTGCCCCTGGTGCTCGCGCAAAGCTGGATACACTTCCACTTGCATCAGGACGAACAAGCCTGGCAACGCTTGACGAGTGGAAGTACGGCGTACGGCATTCCTGCAGAACATCTGCTGCATTTTCTGCATGTGCTCGCGGATGAATCAAATTGGAAGCGGCTCGGTGCATGGCTTGCACAGCTTGGACCACTGCTGGCCAATCGCCGGAATGAACCTTTGCAGGATTATATGCAGCTGTGGGACATGACGATCAAACATCTTCCTGAGACGGAAAGTCACATGTGGGATACCCTGGTTAGCATGCTCCCTCACTCCCGCCCGGCGTACGAAGAAGCCATGCATAGTCGCGGACAGTGGCGCCGCTGGATTGATTTTCAGTTAAGTACGGAGACGGAACCGCTCGAATTTCGCGTGGCTGTGCTGCAGCCGATTGAAAAAGAGGCACCGGAGCTCCTGCTCCCGTTCTACCATCAGGCAGTGGAACGGTACATCGGCCACAAAAACAGGGACGGCTACAAGGCAGCAGTCAAGCTGCTGAAGCGACTGTCCAAAATCTACAAAAAACTGAAGCAAGAGGATCGCTGGGAAGATTTCATTACCGCACTGGCTGTACGGAATAGCAGACTGCGTGCACTGCAGGAAGAACTTCGGAAAGGTAAGTTGATCTCATGAGCCTTATACATCCCTATACCGAAACGATTGAAGTACATGTCGCATTGACCGGATACGGTGATGCCTTATTTTATGGAGCACTTAATACTCATCATTTTGTAACGGGGCAGTCGCTTAAGCAGCGGCTATTTGCCTGGCATGCTCCCTCCTTCTTCGGGACCGAGCTGGAGACGAGACAGATCGAAGACATTGATCTGGTGGTACTGCCTGCGGAAGAGGTCATTCCCTTCTTCGCAGAGATGCATACGCTGCTGCACATTGAGTGGAAATGGGACGAGCAGGCAGCTCATCTGATCAGGCTTGCTCCTGCGCTGGCCGCAACCATTGAGAACCGAAAATATGTCCCCAGCTTCGCTGCCTATCGTACAGGTCAGCTGCAATGGAGCTGGGATCCAGATAGCATGAAACCTCAGGACCGGGCTGCGCTAAGCAAAGCAATCGATCAAACAGACGAGAGCTATGCCGAGGGACTTAACGCGGCCTATTCTGCTTCTGTATTTCAGCGGTGGTATAGCTCTGAAGAAGCTGCAACCGATCTGCGGCGCGAATTCCCTCAACTGTTTCCTCAAGGGGGGACGCCACCAAGAACAGCAGGAATGGATGCCCAGGCCTGGCTTGTCTCGATTGGATGGAAATCAGACGCGGCCCCCTTCCGCCCGCTTCTGCAATTGCTGGAGCCGGACGACGATGAGCACGCATGGCGGCTGCGTATCGTTTTGCAGGACAAGCTGGATGCAGCTTCACTGATTCCGGTTCGGCTCGATTCACGCGGCCGACTTGAAGGAGAATGGCCAGATGTGTGGACAGCATTTATCCTTGACCGTTCTGCTGGGTGGCTGGAGCAGCTGCGTGCACATTTGCCGCGAATCAGCCGTTCCATCAGCGGAAGCCGGGATGTGCTGAGTGATCCGCTTAGTGATCAGGAAGCATGGCAGTTCCTTACCATCGACAGCGGCAGACTGCTGGAATCAGGCTGGCAGGTACTGCTTCCGGGATGGTGGGAGTCGGCCCGCAAGAAGAAGCCTAAGCTTCGTGCCAAGGTGAAACCGGAGGAAGGCAGTGAACGTGGACAGTCCTTCTTCGGGCTGGACTCGATCATTCATTTTGACTGGCGCATTGCAATTGGAGATTCCGATCTCAGTGAAGAGGAATTCGCCGATCTCGTTGCCCGCAACGAGCGGCTGGTACGGTTCCGCGGAGAATGGGTGCCGCTTGACCCTGCCCTGCTGGAGCAGATTCGCCGGGCCATGGGCGGTGTCGACCGGGAACAGGGACTGTCGTTTCAAGACATTCTGCACCTGCATCTGCTGCAAAATGAGCAGCGGGAATATCGTAACCAGAAATGGAAGGAAGGACAGCAGGCCGAGGAGGAGGAGCAGCAGCCACATGCTAATGAGAATATTCGGCTGGAGGTAGAACTGAATGAACACTTGAACCGGATCATTGCACAGCTTGGCGGCGGACAAGGCGGGGCTCCCTCCCTTCCCGTTCCGGCTGGGCTGCATGCAGAGCTTCGTTCCTACCAGAAAGAAGGATTTGCCTGGCTTGGATTCTTGCGCAAATTCGGTCTTGGAGCCTGCCTTGCGGATGATATGGGTCTTGGAAAGACCATTCAATTTATTACGTATTTGCTGCATCTCAAGGAAAATCAGCAGCGGTTACCCGGGGATGCTCCCGCCCTTCTCATCTGCCCCACTTCGGTGCTGGGCAACTGGCAGAAGGAAATCAGCCGTTTTGCACCATCGATTAACGTCAGTCTGCACTACGGTGCACGCAGGCTTAGCGGAGAAGCATTCAGGGAACAGACCGAACAAGTGGATATCATCATTACGTCGTATGCTACCGCAACCCTGGATCAAGAGATGTTACAGTCATACACTTGGGCTTCCATCTGTCTGGACGAGGCGCAAAACATTAAGAATGCGCAAACCAAGCAGTCCATGGCGGTACGCAGTTTCCCGGCTAAACACCGTATCGCATTGACAGGTACGCCGATTGAAAACCGGCTGGCTGAACTATGGTCCATCTATGATTTCATCAACCCGGGATACCTAGGCAGCGCACGCGCCTTCCAAACCCGGTTTATCAGTGCAATTGAGAAGGACAAGGATGAGCAGCGCATGCAGGATCTGCAGCAGCTGGTTAAACCATTCATGCTTCGTCGCAAGAAAAAGGATCCGAATATCCAGCTCGATCTGCCGGACAAAAACGAGATGAAAACCTACATTCATCTTACCGGTGAGCAAAGTGCCCTATACGACCAATCCGTGCAGGCGCTGATGGATAAAATGAAAGAGCTGGAAGGCATCAAGCGCAAAGGCGCCATTCTGTCCGCGTTAACCCAGCTCAAGCAGCTGTGTGACCATCCGCTGCTTCTTACGAAGGAAGCCTTGCCGGAAACGCTGTCTTCGGATGGTTCCAAGGCAGAGTATGACCTGTACAGTCCACAGGACATGGCGATGCTCATCAGCCGCTCTGCGAAGCTGGAACGGCTGATGGAGCTTGTCCGCGAGCTGCGGGAAGAGGGCGAGCGCTGCCTTATTTTCACGCAGTACATCGGTATGGGTCAGATACTGCAGCAGGTTCTCCAGCAGGAACTGCAGGAGCCTGTATTATATCTGCATGGCGGTACATCCAAGACGGCACGGGACCGCATGATCGAGCAGTTCCAGTCCCGTACATTACCTGCGTATGAGCAGCCGTCCGTTTTCATCCTGTCCATCAAGGCAGGCGGCGTGGGGCTAAATTTGACTGCAGCGAATCATGTATTTCACTTTGACCGCTGGTGGAACCCTGCCGTGGAAAACCAGGCCACCGACCGAGCTTACCGCATGGGACAGACGAAGGACGTCCAGGTGCACAAGTTTATTTCCCTCGGCACGCTGGAAGAGCGTATAGACGAGATGTTGGAGAGCAAGCAGCAGCTTAGCGATAACATCATCACCAGCTCCGAGAACTGGATTACCGAATTGTCAACAGACGAGCTGAAGGATCTCTTTACTCGCCGCCGCGACTGGTCTGGTTAAGTGCCGGAAGTTGCTATATAGGCTAATGGCTCAGAAAGCAGAAAAAGCGAAGTTACCGACGCTATGTCGAGAACTTCGCTTTTTCTGTTATACCTCATGACCTTCCATTGACCACAATGGATCAGATAAAAAGTTGTAGATTAACGCATGTTGCCGATGATGGATGATCTGGAATCCTGCATTTTTTTGATAAAGTTCGTCATCACGTCAAACGCCTCATTACGCTTGTTGGACAAGGATTGCAGACGCAGCATGTCCATCTGTTGGGAGCTGGAGAGAGCGTCAATTTGGTTTTTGAGAGACTGCACCAGCTCGAAATCCCCACTTTCGATCGCTTGAGCAAGCTTCCCATTCAGTTCCGCAATCGCTGCATTGCGACTCTGCACTGCTTCCAGCTGGGTTTGCAGCTGTGACTCAATCAACGCAGAACGTTGTTGCTGAACAGCCATAAGTGCGGTTTCCAGGTCCATTCCCTGCAAATCAATAGATGAGATACCCGATGGTGACTGGGTTATTGAAGACGCATATGTACTTTCTGTAAAAGCAAAAGAACCAACCGATACTGCCGTAATGGATGCCATAACAACAGAAGAAATAAATCTACCTTTTCTTTTCAAAAGTATCACCTCCTTGGATTGTAATAATCCCGTTAAAGTTACATAACGGACATTATTCGACATCATTATATCAAAGGACCTAGATCCTTCAACCCAAACCAGAAATATTGAGACAAAATTGATACACCAGCTAAGTACTCATACGAACTTTGTACGAAAGGCCACCTCTTCCCCGTCTACGGACTATCTCCAATCCATCTGAAGGGTACAGTCCGTTCCCAAGCGTCCATATTAAGCAACCACATTTCCTTTTAAAAAAATAATTGTGACCATATTAGCCCACCAAAAGTCTAATTCATGTAAAAACCAAGCGGGGAGCTGTTATCCCGTATCCCAAGAAAGGAGCTGTTATCCATGGACCCGACCGATCTCGTCAACCAAGCTATTCAGGGAGATCGTGACGCCTTTATCAGGCTCATCCGAGAAATTGAAAATTCCCTATACAATACAGCAAAATCCATGCTGCGAAAAGAGGAGGACGTGGCTGATGCCATTCAGGAGACGATCCTGAAAGCTTATAAATCCATGCATACGCTTCGTGAACCCCAGTATTTCAAAACCTGGATGTTCCGCATCCTCATCAACGAATGTAATACCATGCTCTCCCGTCTCTCCCTCTCCACATCATATGCAGAGGTGCCTGCCAAGCAGGAAGTCTCCAGCCCCTACGATGAGGTGGATATGAGAGAAGCCGTTGATCGACTGGAAGAATCGAAACGAATTGTCATTGTGCTGCATTATTTTGAAGATCTAACCCTGCGTCAGGTAGCGGATACGCTGAATATATCCGAGAGCGCGGTAAAAATGAGACTTAGCCGGGCACGGCAGGAACTATATCAAAAATTCAAAAACTTTCGGGAGGTAAAACTGCATGTCAAACCCATTTAATATTGATCAGGAGTTAAAAAAACAAGCAAAGGAGCGCCCTGCCATGTCTAATCTTGTACGCACTCGAATTGATGCCACACTGGAGTCCCTTCCCGAATCACCCCGCCAGCTGGACAGTGAACAGGCTCAGCGTCCGCGACGGGTAAACAAAGGACTGCGCCGTACCGCAGCGGCAGCCGTTGCCGCAGGTGTATTAGGTGTTACTGTATTTGCATCCGGATTTGTGTCTCCAGCCATGGCTGATTCTTTGCGCAACATTCCGCTCGTAGGCAGCCTCTTCAGCTCAATTGAAGCGGATATGGGTCTGAGAACAGCGGGTAGCGAAGGTTTGACTACTCCAGTAAACAGTTCCTTTGCTTATCAGGATGTAAAATTCAAGGTGTTGGAAACGGTATACGATGGCACACGCGCAGCATTTCTGGTTCATGTCACGGCTCCCAACCTAAATCAGGGCATGTATGATAACGGCAAGGACATTGTGAAGCTGAGCAGCGGAGTCGACAACGTTTTCCTCGATGTAAATGGGTTTAGCCCAGATGGTGGTCTGTTCTATAGTTCAGCCGGGGCGAACGAGCCCGATACCTTGCTTTTTGAACAGGTCATTCCTGCGGATCACAAAGGCGAATTCCCGGATCAGTTCGATGCCAAGGTTAAGTTGACGCTGCAAGGCCTGGATCATGAATTTGAGTTAACCGTTCCTTTTACCAAATCAACAACAGACACCTACAAGGTTCAGCCTGATACCCTCATGGAGAATGACTTGTTTACGGCCACTGTTACGAAAGCCGAGGTTACTCCTATCACAACACGCTTAACTGCCGCCATCGGTTTGAATGGAAAAGAAACGTTGACTGCCAAAGAAAAAGAACAGCTGCAGGACATCAGGTTTGCCATCTATGATGATCAAGGTCGGCAACTGACTGCACTCAGCGGCGAGGGTATATATGAAGATAACCAGTTGAAATGGGAAAGCATATATGCGACAACAGCGAAGGATGTAAAATACCTGGTAGTGAAACCTTTTGAAGTGAAAGATGACTTTACCGAAGAGGTCAAAGACAATCAATTTATTCAGGGAATGGAAATGAAAATTCAGCTCCAATAGCTCGAACTCATTTCCTTGCAAAGGGGTCATCGCATGTCCATTCAATTTACCATTTCATCTATAAGTGTCCTTGGTCCACTATTCATTCTGACTCTGCTCGCTCTGGTGATCCACGCCAGGGTGAGCAAAGTTAGATATACCAGCAAACAGTATATGCTGATGCTGACTTTCGCTATATACATGCTGGGCGTGTTGCATTTTGTATTTTTCCCAATCGATGTGAACATCGGAATCTATGCCAACCAGACACCCTGGTACAAGAACCTTCAATGGGTTCCGCTGCTGACTGCGGATGCGCCAAGCTTCCTTCTGAACATAGTGCTGTTTATGCCGCTGGGGTTCTTGCTTCCTCTTTTGAAACCTTCAGTTGACTCGATACGCAAAGCGGCAGCGGCTGGCCTAATGTTAAGTTTTTCTATTGAAATATTGCAGCTTGTGATCCGGATTACTCTGGGGAATGGCCGCTCAACCGATATCAATGATCTAATTGCAAATACGGCAGGAAGTGTGCTTGGTTTTGTTATTCTTGGTCTGCTCATTCGCCTGATTGGCCAGAACCTGATTCTTCCCTGGACGATGCGAGGGCACAAGCGCTCTACTATGCGTTAGAATCTTAAATCTGAAAATGAGTATGCCTCCCGAAAGGCAAAACATGGTCTGTTCCTTAAGATGAAAAAGTCAGCAAGCTGTGATACAATTGAGGAATTGTGTATTCGCAGACAGACATGCAGATAGAGCTCATTTTTGACGCTCTCCATCTACTGATCATGCTGCCAATCTAGGGAGGTTTATGGAACAACCATGCTCATTATTGGTATCGCCGGAGGGACCGGCTCCGGTAAAACGACGGTAGCTCGCTCCGTCATCGACCGTCTTGGATCAGGCAAAGTGACGTTTATATCCCAGGACAATTATTACAAAGATCAATCACAGCTCACTCCAGAGCAGCGTCGACTCACCAATTACGATCATCCGTTTGCATTCGACAATGATCTGTTGATTGAGCATCTTACCCTGCTGAAGCAAGGACAAACGGCATATGCTCCCGTATATGACTTCACCATAGATAACCGTGCTGCCAATGAGACGGTTGAACTCGCACCGAACCATATCGTTATTGTAGAAGGCCTTCATGTGCTCATCGACGAACATCTACGTGCCCTGCTGGACATCAAGGTATTTGTCGATACCGATTCCGATGTTCGCATTCTTCGGAGAGTGTTGCGGGATATGGAGGAACGTGGACGTACGATTCAATCCGTTTACAAACAATATCTCGAAACCGTCAAACCAATGCACGATGCCTTTATCGAGCCTTCCAAAAAGTACGCGGACATTATTATCCCCGAAGGTGGACATAACGAAGTCGGCATTCAGATGTTGTCTATTTTGACCGAGAAGTACCTGACCGGAGAGAAATGGAACGGCGCATAGAAGATATCTAATGTAGAATCGTTAGCCGTTGCCTCTTCTGGTTTGAGAGAAGTAGGCACGGATCGGCTACACTTTCAAGGTAAATTCAACTGAAATCCAGGCTGCGTTGGTGCAGTCTGGATTTTTGGTATTATTCTGTTTCTCTCTTTTCAAATGGGTGAAAATGGGTTATCCTTGAAATATATGAGCTTGGTAACCAAATATTTAGATCTTCTACCTTAAAGCATAAGGCTATGAATCTACGGATTCGTGGCCTTTTTTTATGTTTTGGGAGGTTGGATGGGTCTAGAGGAGGGGTTTTAAACCATAATTCGGAACATTAATATTGAGAAATAATACCAAATACCCAGTTATACATGGTAGAATATTGATGATTATTACAAATTTAGTATCTAGTAGTATCAAGTACATAACCACAACCAGGAGTTGAAATTAGAAAGGAGCAGTATTCATGAAGAAAATGATTCTAACCGGAGTTGCGGCATTGGCTTTGCTTACAGGGGGCGTGATAGGCTCAGGAAGTATCGGGGGTTCAGTAGAAGCCGCTCAAGCTACGCTAAAATTCAAAGATGTCCCTTCGACACACTGGGCGGCTGCAGCGATCAACTCCGCAGTTGAACAGGGATTCTTCCAGGGGTATGCGGACGGGACATTCAAACCAGGCTCACCAGTGACCAAGGCCGAAATGGCTAGTATTCTCGGACGACTAACCGATCAGCCTAATGCAGCCATACAAGAAGCTAATAACTTCACAGATGTCCCTGAATGGGCAAAAAGCGGCGTATCTGCCGCGATCGCCAAAGGCTTCATCAGCCCTGCTAACTACAATGGAAAACTCGATGCTAAAGCTTCTCTAACACGGGGTGAAATGGCGACCTGGCTGGCACAGGGGCTTTCCGTGGTTGATTCGGATTACAAACAAGCTCTGTCTGATGTAACCAATACTGTGATACCTGCGAAAGAATACTTCACTGGAAAACTGGCAGGCAGTCAAAAAAATGCTGTCGCTGTTGCTCTGGGTACAGGGTTGATGAGTGTGGCTAACGATAAGAACTTTGGAACGGATCGCACAACGACAAGGGCCGAGGTTGCTGTTCTGATCGCTCGTTATGCAAGTGTGGCGAAAACGAAGCCTTCGGACTTCAAAGGGTTAAGTGAGCTTCGCCAAGTTGGTTTGACTGGGACGAATTTGAGCATTATTGCTCCTAAGTATAAGAAAACACCAGAAAGGAAGATTTCACCGAACGTTGATTACAGTGAGGTTACAGATGACTTTTCAAAAGTTCGGAACAAAAATATTATTACCGATACAAATTATGCTGACCTCAAGATAAAGAATTGGATTATTGTTAATACCTTTGCGAAGGGTGCAGAAAGAAGTATTTATTATCCTGTTTTTGTAGACGAAGGATTCACTCTTTTAAGGGGAGCATACTATTCTTTTGCAGAACTTGAATTGAACGTGAAAAGTAAAACTATGACTTCACTTCAAGCTGGAAGTTTACTGAACTCAGCGACAATTAATCCTATGAATTCTCCAAGATCAGATGCATTTACTCTATATGGTGGGCCTAGTATTAATGATGTCACTAAAAGTAGAGGTGTATTCACTGTTAATAATCCGGTCTATTGGAGTAGAGGGCTTTTACATTTCGATAAGGAGTTGATTTCCGATGTAAGCCTTGTCGCCAAAGAAGGTCCTACCTACAGCGTAATAGCCACAGATTAGAGGGGATAAATATTGGGGCAAGAAGTATTTTTTAAAAAAGCTATATTGATCGTTCTGTCATTGGTTTTATTGTTATCTTCAGTAACCCAAGTCCATGCAGGTGGGGGGCCAGGTGTCAAACCTGTATTGGAGTCATTTCATATGGAGCCTCCTACCCCTGCAAAATCGCAAAAAAAGGTCATTCCTGTTGAGGGGACAAAAAAGACCAACATTGGTGTATATATTTACCAGGTTGATAGTCTTAGATGGAAAGTTGATGGTCAGTGCAACAACATCGAACTAGAAAACGACCCTATCAATAACCTTCCGGTTTCCTCAACAGTCTGTGTCGACCTTGACTTGAATAAAGATGTTTACATTCCGACCGATTACTATGATAAAGCCGGGGAAAAGCGCTCCAATGCAGAAATTACTGATAGATCTAATGAGCCTCATTACATGGATAATACAGCTTACTATGAACCAGGAGAGCCTATCTTGGTTTCTGTTGAATCATTTACTGGCCGTAGAACAAAATTCACCACACAAATTGGTGGTGCTATTCCACCAATTAAAACAGAAGAATATAATCCTCCCAAATGGAATGCGGATTATCAATTCAACACAGATTTATACTGGAAAGCTCTAGCCGAGATCACCAAAGAAATCAATCTCACCAATGGCGGCCAACTCAGCATTAACCAATCCAAGCAATTAAATGCAACCGTAAAGACCAAAACCGGTGATAGAAGCTTTGGTGCTGAAACCAATGTAAATAGCGGTAATGGGCGCATGACCTGGACTTCCTCCAACCCTGGTGTTGCAACCGTTAGTAATTCAGGGCTAGTCCAAGCCGTAAGCAGGGGTACTACCACCATCACCGTACTGTGGGAAAAAGACGACTTCCAATTAACGACAACCACAACGATTGGTGTAGATGAGGATCCCGGGAATGGGGGTGGCGGAGGCAATGGGGGCGGCAGTGGTGTTGGATGTTCACCGACAATCGGGCCACCATCTACAGGGACCATCATGAGCATGAGTGACCTTGATCCAAATGCCAACGGTGTAATAAAGTCGGATAACAGAGGGAATGAGGCATTCAATGTACTAAGAGGAATCCCTACTTCTGAGTCACTGTATACCAATGCATTTGCTGACAACTATCTCTTCAAGCAGGCCTGGGCGAAAATGTTGGGCAAAGTTACGTATGATTGCAGTGTCACGCTATCCTATGACAGGGAATGGACTGTACCGGGCCCTGATATCTGTACCGAGGATGGCTGTACGGATGGACCACCTGTTCCAGCCAATGACACAGTAACCAAACCATACAATTTCCAGATTACACGGGACTACTCGTACTGGAAAATCAACAATCTTGAAGTGTACAAGATCGCAAAAGCGACCATGAAGAACTATGCCCTGCCGGGTGAACTGGTCACCATGACTCCATCCGGATATACACCGCCAACTTTGGTGTCCAAAAATGATGACAACGTGGAGAGCCACGTCAGACCAGGGCAAACAACGTCTATCTCCTATACCCCACCCAAATTAACAGGCGGGCTGAATGCACCTCCAGATGTGCCGGATGATACATCGCGTTTGAAGGGAATGGCTGAGTCCAACACCCCTCAGGCGAAAGTGAATAATGACTCGGTCATATTCAACAATACCAAGATTATGGACGATGCAGAGGCGACCAAGGATGGACCTACGCCATCCAATATTCCTAACCCTACAACCATTGGCCAGGATGTCCTGTATAAGCCAAATAACATGATCAGTAATACGCTCGTCAACAAAGAAAACACACCAAGTTCCGGTACCATTTATTACGATCTGCTGCCCGGGAATGTAAATGGCGGCGCCAACAAGGATTTCCCGATTAACGGCATTAACACCGTTACCGTGCACACCCCTGTCGTAAACTACGCCCTGGTATCGGATGATCAGGCTCATAATCAGAAGACGACTCCGGATCTAACCCGGTCAGCACTCATTCTGGAACGTCCATTTATTGTACGTATACCAACGACTGGTCAGCATTTGGACGCAGCAGGTTACCCCGGTTATGGCAACCGGGACTATGCCAAATATTTTCGGATTAAACAGGTGAAATTCCCCTTCGATGTCTACAATGCGGACAGAAGTCAGTTTATTCCGGCCAAAACCTGGGTGGATATCCCGGTAAACCAGCTCGACACCAGCTTTTACCTCCCGGTATGGGTAGACGAGGGCAACTATGAGGTTGAGTTCCGCAATATCGCGGAGAACGCACCCTCCAACTTTACCGAACAGCAGGATGCCAATACCAACCTGCCCCATCACGTAGCTGCCGATATGGTTCCAGTCGAAGTCATCGGTAGGCTATACGATTTTCATGTCACCGACATTTCGGACTATAACTGGGAAAATGTTTTTCGAAAGCAGCCAGGCAGCCCGGAGCCAACGGGAGTCAGCTATTGGACAGGCTTGAATCGTATAGATGGTGACCCTCGTGGCAACCTGGCACCTTTCGTACTGCCCATTCGTCCAGGCAGCCATCCAATACAGGGATTCAAAAATGTGGCTGTAAAAACCGGGTACCATATCAAGTTTGACCTCAAAACGAAAGGTAATATGTTTGGTGAGCAGGATGGTGTTCGGATTACGCCAACTTTTCATTTTGTGAATGAGGATGGTACCTCTAGGCAGGAGGTAGATCTGTATTACCACAGAGGACAGGAAAGGTTTATACGTATCGGATCTGCACAGGATTTGGAGAAACGCTTTGTGGTTCTGAATGCCCGTTTACGAAATGTTCCTGGTACCGAAATGGGCGATACCGCCCGTTATCGATACACCTATGAACTGACCAATGAGGAGCAGAGCCAAGGCACACTGGCAGAATACATGGTTCGTTTCGTCGATCAGATCTCGCACCAGAAAACGTGGGTGGGACGTTATGATTGGATGATCCTGCCCTCATCCATTCGTACATTGATCGGACCCAAAACGGACATCCCGCAAGGCGTTAACTTGGATCGGGCAAATGCAGCCATCCAGCACTGGTATGGAGAATACAGCCTGCCAGCTGATGTATATGCCGTGCCGAAAGGCACGGATATGGAGCCACTTGCGAGACAAAATGAGTTGGATGAAAAGTCCGCAGTGTTTCTGAGAAATGGGTATATCGTAGTCAACTTCAATATTGAAAGTCTACGAAATGGCGATACTGACGCGCCTCATCTCCAGTACATCTATGCACCTCTGATGAATCAGTGGCAGATGGAGGGTTTTCAGAACAATCCGGTCGATACTGAAGGCAATACTTGGCCCATCCAAGACGGGGATGTTGTCTTCTACCATGCCAATCGGTCGAGTCGAAACGACTTCCAATCCCAAGTGCCACATTAAAATAGAGACAGTAGACGGCGCTCAATACTCGGCTTAGTTCCCTATGCTTGCGTACATTGGTTGTTTGCGTACCTTCTAGTACTTTTCAACATCAGTTCATCATTTCTTATAGTCCTTATACAGTAAAAGGATTACTCCGAATGTCACTACCATGACCCGGAATAATCCTTTTTCTTCGCTTAATTATAAAAACCACGATACACCTTACCAACTCAGCCCGTGATGCCTTGCAGGGCATACTCCCGCATCTTATTCTTGATCTCTTTCACCGACAACACCGAAGCCATTAAGTTCCGCGTATAGGGATGACTGGCTGCACGATTCAGCTGCGCACTTTCCAACACTTCAACGATCTCTCCCTTGTACATAACCGCAGTGCGATCGCTAACCTGCTGCACCACAGCCAGGTCATGCGATATGAATATACACGAAATCCCTGTCTCTTCACGCAATCGGACCAACAGATTCAAAATTTGCTGCTGAATGGAAACATCGAGTGCCGAGGTAGCCTCATCAAATATAATCACATCCGGCTGCACTCCGATCGCCCGGGCAATAACCACTCGCTGCAGCTCCCCACCACTGATTTCGTGTGGATACTTGTCAGCCATAGCAGCAGGCAATCCCACCAGCTCCAGTAAACGGTGAATCTCCTTTTCAGCCTGCCTGCGCTTGATCAGTTTATAGTTCAATAAAGGCTCAAGAATAAACGATCCCACCCTCATGCGGGGATTGAAAATCGCCGAAGGTTCCTGAAAAACCATCTGAATCTGCTTGCGCTGCAGCCGCAAAGCCTCTCCTCTTATCAGTGTAATATCCTGCTGACGATAAATGATCTGCCCGGAGGTTGCCTTTTCCAGATGGGTCACGCATTTGGCCAAGGTGCTTTTGCCACTTCCGCTCTCACCTACAATTCCCAGACATTCTCCCGGATACAGTTTCAGGTTGATCGATTGCAAAGCTGAATGGGCTCCCTGGCCCCTGGATTCGTAGGTTTTACTCAAGTTCCTCAGTTCCAGCACAGGCGTCCTTTCATTTCCCATCGGTATTCCCCTCCAATTCAGGTACTGCAGCTAGCAATTCGCGGGTATAAGCATGACGTGGACTTGTAATTATGCTTGAAGTTTGTCCAAACTCAACCAAAGACCCGTTCTGCATCACACCGATGTGGTCTGCCATATGGGCTGCAACCGCAATGTTGTGCGTCACAATGATCATCCCCGTTCCCTGCCTTGCCCGAAGGTTGGTCAATCGCTTGATCACTTCAACCTGAGTGGTTACATCCAGCGCACTGGTCGGTTCATCGGCAAGCAGCAGTTCTGGCTCCATCGTTACCGCCATGGCAATTGCCGTTCGCTGCTTCATGCCTCCGCTAAGCTGGCCGGGGTACATATTCATCATCCGCTCGGGGTCATCCAATCCCATCTGTGAGAGCATGTCCACCGCCATGACATAGGCAGCTTTTTTCGATAGTTCATAATGTGTACGGATCGCCTCAATGTACTGACTTCCTACTTGGCGAATGGGATTCAGATACGAACCGCTATCCTGAAAAATCATGGCCATCCGCCTGCCGCGTATACCGCCCCAATCCCTCTGCGAATAACTCAATATTGATTTTCCCTGAAAAATAACGTCTCCACCCGTATACTGGCCGCCGTCTGGCAGCATACCTAGCAAAGCTCGAAGCAGCGTCGATTTACCACTTCCGCTTTCGCCCACGATTCCGACAATCTCCCCGGCGTTCATTGCAAACGATACATTCTGCAGTGCGGGTGAACCGCTCCTGTACGCTACAGAAAGCCGATCCACACCAAGTAAGGTGCTCATTATTGCCCAACCTGGATATTGCGATCCAGGAGATAAAAGTCAATCGGATACATCGTCGCACCCTGCACAGAACTTTTGCTCACAATGTTAATTGGAGTATAGGTAATAAACATGTATGCCGCATCATCCAGGATCATCTGCTGCGCTTCTGCAGCCAGTTCATATCTTTTCTCCACATCGAATTCGGAATGCAGCTGCTGAATCACCGCATCCAGCTTCGGATTGCTATATCCACCGATGTTCCACTCCGCTCCCGTTTTGAAATAAAAGTCGAGAATATACTGGGGATCTCCGGTAATGCCCGTATTAATACTGGTCAGAGCGAGATCGTAGTTCCCGCTTTTTTGATGATCAGTCAGATCCTCGTAAGAGGTCATTTCCAGATTAACCCCAATCTCCTTCAGTTGGGACTGCATCGCAGCAGCCACAATGGAATCCGATTCGTAAGCCGAATTGAGAATCAATTGGAGCGTTAGCTTTTGTCCGTCTTTTTCCCGAATACCGTCCCCATCTATATCCTCGTAACCAGCCTCATCCAACAGCTTCTTGGCTGTCTCCGGTTCGTAGTTATATCCCTTGACCTGATCATAGCCAAAAGGCAGAGCCGAGGTAAAAGGTCCTTTGGCCGCCTGACCGCCCACCAGTGTATTTGCATACATCTCACGGTCAATCCCGTAGGAGATTGCACGGCGTACATCCGGCTCATTCAGCAGCGGGTTTTTCGTATTAAACCATACAAACTGCGTACGCAGGCTCGGGATCTCATCAATGGTGTATTGACTCTGATCCTGGAACAAGGCCAAGCTGCTTCGTCCCACGTTACTGGCTACATCGATCTCACCCGACTGCAATGCAAGCGCACGCGTGCTGTCATCCTTGATGTATTTAAATGTAATGGTGTCCACATCGGCTGCGCCGTCCCAGTATCCGTCATATTTTTTCACCTGAATTTCCTGATCCGGGGTATAGCTTGTTACCATAAATGGCCCTGTGGCGATGGGTTCGCTCTTGAATTTCGATGTATCTGCACTCGTATCCACAATCACAAACAAGGGTTCAGCAATATTACCAAGCAGGGATGCATATGGCTCCGTTGTTTGGATGGTAAGATCCTGACCTTCTGCGGTCATGGAAGCCACCGGTAAGGTCGATTGTCCTCTCTCATTCAGCTCCATGGAACGTTCAATGGACTTCTTCACTACATCTGCCGTGACCTTATTGCCGTTATGGAACGTTACGCCGTCCCGGATATGAAAATGCCAAGTCGTATCATCGATACGATCCCAGCTATCCGCAATCTTCGGTACCAATTTCATATTCTCATCGAATTGAATCAAGGTCTCTCCAATCGCTGCCCGTGTAAGGGTCCAGCCATTCCAATCTTCTGCCGGATCCAGATTGCTGCCAAGCCAGAACAGGGCTACATTTAGATGAGTCGGCGCACCTGAACTGTCCTTATCCTTCTCAGCCGTCCGATCACCTGCTGGTGACGAGGTAGAAGTGTTGGATGTGGTTTGGCCACATGCCGCGATAATACATAAGATCAATAATGACAGTATGGTAAGCGTTAGCGTTTTTCCATATCTCGAATTCATTCCCGTTCCTCCTGTTAAGCTGCTTTTTTCTTGGGATCCAGCACATCCCTCAGACTGTCGCCCAGCAAATTAAAAATGATCACCGTGCAAAAAATCGCAAATCCCGGATAAATCAACAGCCACGGAGCTGTCTGCAAATATCGTCTGCCTTCATTCAACATTGCCCCCCACTCCGGTTCAGGAGGTTGAGCACCCAGCCCCAAAAAGGACAGGCCTGAGATGGATAACATCATGCCGCCCACATCCATCATCGCCATGACGATGAGAGGAGACAGCGTGTTGGGCAGGATGGTTCTGGTGATAATCTGAATCTTTCGCGCACCGCT
This sequence comes from Paenibacillus pabuli, assembly GCF_039831995.1. Taxonomy (NCBI): domain Bacteria; kingdom Bacillati; phylum Bacillota; class Bacilli; order Caryophanales; family Paenibacillaceae; genus Paenibacillus; species Paenibacillus pabuli. Next base: position 1,087,924 of record NZ_JBDOIO010000005.1, on the reverse strand, counting down.
GAAGGCTGCCGCAGCGACATACTCCTTTTGCTGAAGCGAGATCACTAGACTTCTTGCCAGTCGTGCATACTTCGCCCACCAGACAACAGCCAGGGCAATTACCGTATTAAATAGGCCTGGCCCCAGCATCCCCACTACGGCGATAGCGAAGATTAATCCTGGAAAGGCCATCAGCGTATCGGATAACCGCATCAGCACTGTATCCGTCAGACCACGGGCAAAACCTGCGATAACACCAATGGCTACACCAAGTACAAATACAATTCCGATCATCATAAATGTAAGCAGAAGCGACGTCCTGGCCCCGTAAAGGATACGGGATAACACGCAGCGTCCAAGCTGATCGGTTCCAAGCGGATACTCCGAACTGGCTGGCTGCAGTACCTTGGCAAAATTCGTTGCCAGTGGATCATGCGGTGCGAGCAGTGGCGCAATCATGGCGAGAATGACCCAGAGGAGGGTCAGTGAACATAGAAACGTGAACCAGCGATGCTGTGTCAAAATAAGCTTAAATTCTCTCATCTAGACATCCACGTCCAGTCGAATCCGCGGGTCATGCAGATGTGTCCAGAGATCAACAATCAGATTCAGCAATACATAGATGGTTGCCATCCAGATGACGTAGCCCTGAATCAGGGGATAGTCCCTTGTAAAGATGGCATCGACCGCCATCTGTCCTACACCCGGCCATACAAACAAACTTTCCACAATGGCTGCTCCCCCCAGCAGTGCGCCAGTAGACATGCCCATGAGCGTAACGATGGGCAATAATATATTGGGTAGAATATGTTGCATCATAATGACTCTCTCCTTCACGCCTCTGGCTCTGGCCCCCGTTACATAGTTCTGGGACATCTCTTCCAGAATCACTGTACGGATCTGCCTGATATATTGGGCGATCAGTGGTAACGCCAGTGTGCATGCCGGCAATATCAGGCTGTTCCAGCCCGAACTTCCCATGACAGGCAGCAGCTTGAGCTGTACTCCAAATACCAGCATAAGCAGCATGCCCAGCCAAAAGCTGGGCATGGACAACCCGGCAAACGAAAACAGGCGTATGACGTAATCCAGCACGTTGTTTCTGTAGACGGCCGACAAAATACCCAGTGGAAACGCAATCAGAATGACCAGCAGCAGGGCACTTCCTGTTAGCCGAAGCGTGGCTGGAAGCCTGGACAGCAGAATGTCGAGCACAGGCCTGTCGTATTTATAGGACGTTCCGAAATCTCCGGTAAGCACCTGTCCCAGCCAGGTTCCATAGCGTATCCAAAATGGCTGATCCAGCCCCAGCTGGAGACGTACCTGCTGAACCAATTCGTCCGACGGAGTGACCCCGGTAGACATGAGCATAAGCCTTGCCGGGTCCCCTGGAGACAGGTAGGTCAGCAGAAATGTCAGAAACGAAATGCCGAATAACACGGCTGCCAGTTGAATGAATCTTTTAACGATATATCTGCTCACATGTCTGACATCCTCTCCCAATTACCCCCCACTGTGACTTGTCCATGCATATCAAAAAAGACGTCTCTCTCCGCAAATACCGGATAAGGACGTCTTAAATAGACAGATTTTCAGAAAAAGTCATGCTCTCTAAACACCTTCCTATCTCCCGTAGGTACTACTGTGTTGTTAAACTAGGCAGGTCTCCTGGCTCCAGAATCTCCATCATTGCAGCACCTTCCCGGCCTAAACCAGTGGCATAACGCTGCATGACTCCTCTGTTACAGTGGCGGGACCGCGCCGGCATTACACCGGTCTTCCCTATTAAGCTTCTACCCGAAGGTAAAGCACCCAGTTCCACATATTCAATTGAAATGCATTCTGTACCAGTATAGCTGGCTCACAGATAATGATCAAAGCATTTATTCAAATTTGAAACAGCGCATCAGCCTAATCCCGCTCTCTCGATCCTTTGGGGGAAACTCCTGTGACTCGCTTAAACATCTTGGAAAATAACAGCGGATCGGTATACCCCACCGAGTGGGCAACCTCGCTGATCGAAAGCGTTGAACTCTGCAGCAGCTCTGCTGCGCGATTCATCCGGTATTCCAGAAAAAACGCCTGCAGCGATTTCCCGTATTTCTCTTTAAAAAGACCGGACAGATATGTACGATCCAGACGCACGGACTGCGCAATATCAAGGATGGAGGTCTTCTGGCTGTACCTGTTCTCCATAAACTGGACAGCTTGTCTGATGTATTCGTCCTTGGTCGATAGGGGCCTCAGCGGCTTATCCTCTTCGGGTGAGGAGGAGATCAGTTCGGCAATTAAACGATACAGCAGACTCTGGCTGAATACATCTCCACCATTACGCGATGAGGCTTGAGCCATGTCTGCATACAAACCATCCATTACCTTTGGATCCCTGGCTTCAAATACAGGACACGCTGGACTCAGGTTTGCCCGCTGCATGAATGTCTTGGCATGTACGCCCTTAAACCCGAACCAGGAGTATGTCCAAGGCTCCTTCGCATCGGCCTCATAATGAATGATGGTATCTGGCAGAATGGCGAAGCCCTGACCCTGGGTTAAATGGTACTCCTTATCTTCCATATGAACAGTTCCCCATCCCTCATGAATGTAATGAATCACATAGGAATCTCGCACCCCCGGACCCCAATAATGAGAAGGATCGCAGGCTTGCCAGCCGAAAAACAACAGCACCAGCTCCATCTGTGTCCAGTCCATGGGCATCACATTAAACTCAATCGGTGTCATCCTCCCACTCCTTCCCTTTCCCCGCATCTATTTTCTCATTTTAAATTATAACAGGTGAATCAGGGAAATATCAGCTGAAAGCGATACCGAAAATGGGATTATGCCATGTATGAGAGAGGTTGAACCATAGTTATATAAACCGGATCGGCCTATAGTTGGGGTACACCATTATTCAGGGAGGCTGGACTTGAGATGAACAAAATTACGTTTCTCGGTGCAGGCAGCACCGTATTTGTCAAAAATGTATTAGGTGACGTTATGATGACCGAAGCACTGCAGGATTTTGAATTGGCTTTGTATGATATCGATGCCGAACGGCTGAATGATTCGGAGCGACTGTTGACCAGTATGGGCCGTTCTCTTGGAAGCCGTTGTGCCGTAAAAAAATATACAGACCGCAAAGAAGCGCTGCGCGGTGCCAAATATGTCATTAACGCGATTCAAGTGGGCGGATATGATCCATGTACAATCACGGACTTTGAAATTCCGAAGAAATACGGACTGCGCCAGACGATTGCTGACACCCTTGGCATTGGCGGTATCTTCCGCAATTTGCGTACCATTCCGGTCATGCTTGACTTTGCCCGGGACATGCAGGAAGTGTGCCCTGACGCCTGGTTCTTGAACTACACCAATCCTATGGCCGTACTCACCAATGTCATGAACGTGCATGGAGGTATCAAAACGGTAGGTCTGTGCCACAGCGTGCAGGTCTGTGTGCCTCACCTGTTTGAAGCGCTGGGAATGGACCAGACAGGTGTGGTTGCAAAAGTTGCAGGTATCAACCATATGGCCTGGCTGCTGGAAGTGACGAGAGATGGTCAGGATCTGTATCCGGAGATTAAACGCCTGGCAAGGGAGAAGCAGAAGGAGCAGCATCATGATATGGTGCGTTTCGAGCTGATGAACCGTTTTGGATACTACGTAACAGAGTCTTCCGAGCATAATGCCGAGTATCATCCGTACTTTATCAAACGGAATTATCCGGAATTGATCGAACGCTTCAACATCCCGCTGGATGAGTATCCTCGCCGCTGCGTGAACCAGATTGAAGGATGGAAGGAAATGCGCGAGAAGCTGTTTACCAGTGAAAATATTGAACATACCCGCAGCCGTGAATATGCTTCGCACATCATGGAAGCGATGGAAACGAACCGTCCATACAAAATTGGCGGTAATGTAATGAATACCGGTCTAATTACCAACCTGCCTCGTGAGGCCTGTGTCGAGGTTCCATGTCTGGTGGACGGATCCGGAATCAACCCAACTTACATCGGCGACCTGCCTCCGCAGCTGGCGGCACTGAACCGCACCAACATCAACACCCAGCTGCTGACGATTGAAGCGGCCATGACGGGCAAAAAGGAACATATCTATCATGCCGCCATGCTGGATCCGCACACTGCTGCCGAGCTGTCTATTGATGACATCGTTGCCATGTGCGATGAACTCATCGAGGCTCATGGCGACTGGCTGCCGAAGTATACATCTTAAAACGAAAGATAGTTTTTATTTATTGAAGATCAGAAAAGCGCCGAAGTCCTCTGTAAATCCTTGGGGCCCCGGCGCTTTTTTGAATGGAACTCTTTTACCTCTTCAATCTAATCCTGAAGTAAAAAGCGATAGCCTATTCCCGGCTCGGTCTGAATGAATCGTGGCTGCGTAGGGTCTTCCTTTAATTTTTTCCGCAGATGACCCACGTAGACCCGCAGATAATGACTGTCCGATTCGTGATGATGCCCGCCCCACACCTGCTGCAGCAGCTGGCGCTGGGTAATGATTTTGCCGGCGTTCGAGGCCAGAACCTTGAGCATATCGTACTCCGTTGGTGTTAATTTGATCGGCAAACCGTCCAGCTCCACCTGCCTTTGTGCCAGATCTACAGTGAGAGGCCCAAAACGCAGCACAGGTTCATCCGTTGTCCTCGCCACGTGGCGGAGCGCAACCCGAATGCGGGCAACCAGTTCACCCATGCCAAACGGCTTCGTTACATAATCATCGGCACCACCGTCAAGCGCAGCAATCTTGTCTTCCTCGCGCTCCTTCGCCGTCAGCACAATGATGGGCACCTGAGACCATTCGCGGACACGATGCAGCACGTCCATCCCGGACATCCCAGGCAGTCCCAGATCGAGTATAATCAGATCCGGATGAACAATACTCGCCTGAGTGACAGCCTCGTCGCCATCTCCACATTCATGAATCTCGAATTGATGAGCCTGCAGGGTTACTTTCAGCAGTTTGCGAATCTGTGGTTCATCATCTACAACCAATATGCGTGCCCCTTGCGATGCCGTCATGTTACTCAACCTCTCCTTGTCCTCTATAGGGAAATAATGCTTCAGGAGCTTCCATGGGCAAACAGATGCTCATTCTTGTTCCGCCTCCCGGATTCGATTCTGCTCGAATCGTTCCTCCGTGAACTTCAACGATCCCTTTGCATATGGCCAGCCCTAGCCCTGTGCCTGTTATATGCCGGGAGGATTCTGAGCGGTAAAACTTCTCAAATATCCGCTCCCTGTCGGCATCGGGAATACCCACGCCAGTGTCCGCTACCACGATGTTCAGCTTGGCATTTCTCTCATCCCTCGTAAAAGTGATGACTATCTCGCTATAGTCAGGAGAGTATTTAATGGCATTGCTGACGACATTGATCAGTACCTGTTCCAGCAGCACTTCATCTCCACATATAAATAACGGCTGATCAGGCAAATCCACACGAATGCTGCGATGCTTGCTGAATTCCCTTACTTGCGTTAACACCACGCTGATCATGTCCCCCACGTCACACCATTTTCTCTGCAGCTGCAGCATGCCGCTCTCAAGCTTTACCATACCCAGCAAATTGGTCACGAGCCGGTTCATGCGCATGGCGCCATCCCGAATATTGCCCGTCAACTCTTTCCGATCCTCGGGGGTAAAAATGGCGTCATTCTCGATCAATCCTGTAGCGGATCCAATAATAGTCGTTAAGGGCGTCCGCAGTTCATGGGATACGGAGTCCAGCAACGCTGTCCGAATGCGCTCTGATTCGGCGGTCATCTGTGCCACTCTTGCTTCCTCTGCCAGTTTGACGCGAGCAATCGCACTAGCCGCCAGCCCTCCACAAGCCTCCAACAATTGCAGCTGCTCCCGCTGCTCCTGGATATCACTGGCCTCCATACGGACGGCAAGCACGCCGTGTATCTGATCTTCCGTACGCAGGGGAACGTAGAGACCGGAAGACTCCCGCAGGCTGGAAGAACCTTTTCCCGCAGTTTCACCATTCCTGTACACCCACTTGGCAATAGCGATCTCTGATTCCTCTCCACCCCAGACTGCGGTTCCCTGGTCATCAGCAGATGCCGTTACTTTCAGCTCACCATGAGTATCAGGCAAATATACGGCAGCCTGGGTACCAAGTGTGTCTGATACTTGCTTGGCAATATGATGCAGCAGTGTATCCAAATCTGCAACAGCCGTCATCTGGCGGCTTAGCGCATACAATGAATTGGTTGTGGCTTCACGTTGCCTCACCATCTCCAGCTGCTGACGCAAGCGGCTGGAGAGTGTGGCGGTTAACACGGCCACTGCCAAATACACAACAAAAGAAAAAATATATCGCAGATCCGCAACGGTAAAACTGAGATTCGGAGGCACAAAAAAGAAGTCAAACATGATTACACTAAGACTTGCTGCGTAGATTGCAGGGCCCAGTCCCCAATAAACGGCACTCACCAAAATGGGAAACAGGTAAATGAGTGAGACGTTAACCAGATCATTACTCATGCCGATGACATGAAGCAGTGGGGTTAACAAGGTGATACCAATGGTGACCCATACATATTTGGGAACCCGGTACAAACGGGGAGCTCCCTTCTCTTCTGCGTTTCGTTCAGGCACAGTACTTTTCACATCCCGCTTGGAGCATAATCGTAATCTGCAACTATTAATACATCCATATGTCTGGACAGCCGTACCAGCCGATTGACTACCGATCCGGCACTACGATAGCCATTCAGCCACCAGAGCCTTTTCGCTTGACCGACCACCAGCTGCGTTGCTTTTTCCTCTGCTGCCTTGCTTGCCAAAATGCTTGAAACTTCCCTCAGATTCGGACTGTGATGAATATGAAATTCACCACCCAGCCTGACGGTTAGCTGTTTCAGAGCCTCCAGCTGATACTTCACTTCGTCACTCATCGCCTTGCCTACATGAACATGATATACATGCCAGACTGCCTTCAACCGATAGGCCGTGCGGAAACCACGACGAATTAACCGCTCCGCATGTTTGTCACTGCTTACACAGACAAAGACCGCTTCCTGTCTTCGCCAAGGACCCCGAAGCGCACTTTTGCGCTCCTTCGCTTCCAGCCGTTCGTCCACATCATCGGCCAGTTCACGCAGGGCAAGCTCCCTCAATGCAATCAGATTGCCGATGCGGAAGAAATTCGCAAGTGCCTGCTCCACCTTGGCTGCTGCATAGATTTTACCTTCCCGCATGCGCTGCCGCAAGGCCTGTGGAGCGACATCGATCAACTGCACTTCATCGGCCATCTGCAGAATCTGATCCGGTACCGTTTCCCGGACCCGAATTCCCGTAATATGCTCCACGGCATCGTTTAGGCTTTCCAGATGCTGCACGTTAACGGTCGTGATTACCGAGATGCCTGCATCCAGCAGATGAAGCACGTCTTCGTAGCGTTTTTTCCTCAGGCTTCCGGGTACATTGGTATGGGCCAGTTCATCCACCAACACAACTTCAGGGCAAAGGCGAAGAATGGCCTCTGTGTCCATTTCCTCCAATGCTACTCCCTGATAGGTAAGGCGATCCCGTGGAATGAAAGGCAGCTGCCCGATTTGTTCCATGGTCTCGGCCCGATTGTGCGTCTCCAGCAAGCCGATTCGGACATCAATGCCTTTGCGGAGCAGATCGTTGCCTTCCCTCAGCATCATATAAGTTTTGCCTACGCCCGGAGCTGCACCAATGTATACTTTGAATTTGCCCCGCTGAATCTGGCCAATCTGTTTCTTTACTTCGTGATCGCTTAATCTGCGATAGGTGGTGCTGCGGGTATCGGGCAGTTTCGCTGGAAGCACCCGTTCGCCATCTAGTTCGGTCCGGTCTGCGAGCAGGAACAGATCTACCCCCTTCAGCCTGTGGAGAAGCGAATTGATGACTGACCCTTGCCATAGCTCCTGCCAGCGGGTATGGCGCGAGTGCCCCATCACAATACGTGTAATCTGCTGCCTGGCTGCATAACGTGCCAAGATGGATGAAATCGTGCGGCGATGCGTCATGGGCAATTCCTCGAACGCTCCCCCAAACTTCTCCACCAGCTTGATCATGTTCCGGCGAAATACAGTGGCTTCCTTGGTCAATACCTTCTTCATGTCGCGAAAAGTCACCACGTATAAATCACCATTCAATCTGTTCGCAATCTGCTGCCCCCGGCGGATATAAATCGATCCATTCCAATGATATTGGGTCGACACCAGCACCCGTTCCATGATGCCTGTTGTCACGGTAATGCCCATCTCTTCCCGGAGTTCCCGCAGCGATTCATTAACTCCTTCGGCAACGAGTTTCAGCGCCAGTTCCCGTAGAATGCCCAGATTACCCTGCCTAAACAGAGCTTCTCCTGTGTGCCCCTTCAAATGCCCTTCAGCAAGCCGGGTCAAAATCGTTTCTGGTGTCACATCAATCAGCTTCACTTCGTCGGCCAATTCAAGGGTACCCGCAGGAACGGTATGCTCTGCCGCAACACCTGTGAGTTTACGGGCCAGCTGGGTATACCCATCCAGCTCGTAGACGTTCACCGTTGTGATGACATTGATGTTGTGTTTCAGCAGGTACTGAATATCCTCCAGTCTTGTAGCATGAAGAGCTCCCTCCCGGTTTCTATGCGCCAGCCCGTCGACCAGCACCACCTCCGGATTGCGCTCCAGCAGCGCCTCCAGGTTCAGATCCTTCATCTCCATGCCATCTCTCTGACGGCGCCAGTGGATACTTGGAATCCGTTCGAGCTCGCCGAGCTGTTCTACCGTTTCCGGTCTTTGCATGGTCGATACCGCGCAGATCACGACGTCAATGCCTTGCTGGCGCAGCGTATTCCCCTCTCTTAACATATGATAGGTTTTGCCTGAACCGCTGACCGGACCGATATAGATGGTGAGCGTGCCCTGCTGCAGCTTCGTAATCATCTTCAGAATGTCCTCGGGTGATCTTCGCTTGAAGCTTTCCTCCATCCGTTTATGTCTCCTTTCCATTCCAATTCATTCAAAAATGGAGAAGGCCCCTTCCGAAATCCGGAAGAAGGCCAACGATAGATAGACAATGCAAGTTGATTCTGCCTTGAATTCTGATACGTTCCTGCAGCTAATTTAGCTCTGCTGTCAGCGCCAGATTCAGTGCAGTCACATTGACACGCGGCTCACCGAATATGCCGAGCTGGCGCCCTTGGACATGAGCTTCCACAAGTTCTAAGAGCTGCTGCTCACTAAGGCCAGTCGCCTGACTAATTCGCGGGATCTGTGCTTTCGCCGCTTCTGGTGAAAGGTCAGGATCCAGACCTGATCCCGAGCCTGTCACCAGGTCGGGAGGAATCGTCTGTAATGCCGGATTTTCCTGCCGAAGCTGCGCAATCTTTTCTTTCATCTCATCGATATACTCCTCCGAGGCTACAGCCCGATTGGAGCCTGCCGATGCCGTCGGATCATAGCCCGCGTTAGATGCCCGGGGCTGGAACATGGCCGGTGATTTCACTTCCTGCGCCAGCAGGGATGAACCGATCACTTTTCCGTTTTGGGTAATCAGGCTTCCATTCGCTTCTGCGGGAAAAAGCAGTTGTGCCGCAGCAGTCGTCACGAGCGGATACACGACGCCGCAGATCAGCATAAGCACGACAGATAAGCGGATGGCGGGCAGTATTGTTTTCATATCAGTCACATCCTGAATTCGTTATTTTAAAACAAATACTGAGCGTTACACTGTATCACTTCGATTACAGCACCATCTTCCAATCGCTGTTATCCCCGAATTTTTTGAACTATTCTCCTAATGGGGAAAATCCGTGGATAAAGGCGAACACTTCGTTTCTACAGACTGGTTCTGTACTCTCCGTTAGCGTGTAAATCCAAATTTCTTTTAATTTATGGTTAAAGCAGCCCCGAAAGAATCAGGTCAATCAGCTTAATCCCGATAAAGGGCACAATCACGCCACCCACACCATAGATCAACACATTACGCCCGAGCAGCCGCTCAGCTGACATGGCCCGGTACTTCACACCCTCCATCGCAATCGGAATGAGCAGCGGAATAATGATTGCGTTAAAAATCAATGCCGACAGAATAGCCGATTGCGGGGAAGCCAGATTCATAATATTCAGCGATTGAAGCTGCGGCATAGCGATAATAAACATGGCCGGGATAATGGCAAAGTATTTCGCAATATCATTTGAAATCGAAAACGTGGTCAGCGCTCCGCGTGTGATCAGCAGCTGCTTGCCAATGGAGACCACCGACAGCAGCTTGGTCGGGTCGGAATCCAGATCAATCATGTTGGCCGCTTCCTTGGCCGCCATGGTCCCCGAATTCATCGCCAGGCCCACATCGGCCTGCGCCAGTGCAGGCGCATCATTGGTGCCATCGCCGGTCATGGCGACGAGCTTGCCTGCCTGCTGCTCTTTTTTGATCGCGGCAATCTTGTCTTCCGGCTTCGCTTCAGCAATAAAATCATCTACGCCCGCTTCCAGCGCAATCGTGGCTGCCGTGAGTGGATTGTCGCCTGTACACATGATCGTTTTGATGCCCATGGATCGCATCTCGGCGAACTTCTCCTTCAGACCAGGCTTCACTGTATCCTTCAGGTAGATCACACCGTAGATCCGTTCATCGATGGCAACGGCAAGAGGGGTGCCTCCAGCCTTGGCAATACGATGAGCAATGTCATCCAAATCAGCAGGAATTCGTGCGCCCCGGGAGGCAATATAACGCTTGAGGGCATCGACTGCACCCTTGCGAATCTGCATTCCGCTGCCAAGATTGAGACCAGACATGCGAGTCTCTGCGGTGAATTCCACATTCTCTGCATCTGCATATTCCTGCTCCAGCCAGCGCTCACCCTGCTTGCCTGCAAGCTCTACCACGGAGCGACCTTCCGGCGTCTCGTCACGCACCGAAGCCTGCAGCGCTGCCCGGGTCATCTCCTGCACGGTCACATCCTGAACGGGAATGAACTCGGAGGCCATGCGATTTCCGTACGTAATCGTTCCGGTCTTGTCGAGAATCAGCGTATCAATATCCCCTGCTGCTTCCACCGCTTTCCCTGACATGGCAAGCACGTTGAACTGCGTGACCCGGTCCATTCCCGCAATCCCGATAGCGGATAATAGGCCACCAATCGTTGTGGGAATTAGGCAGACGAGCAGGGCGATTAATGTAGCCAAATCAAGCCGGATGCCCAGATAATTCGCCATCGGTACCATCGTCAGAATGACAATCAGGAAAATCAGGGTTAACACGGCCAGGAGCGTGGTCAGCGCAATTTCATTTGGCGTTTTCTGGCGCTGTGCACCTTCAACCAAGGAAATCATCCGGTCAAGGAAGGATTCTCCCGGATCGGTCTGTACCCGCATGACGATATAGTCGGAAGTGACCCGTGTGCCTCCCGTTACGGAGGAAAAATCACCGCCTGCTTCCTTGATGACCGGTGCCGATTCACCCGTGATGGCCGATTCGTCAATGGAGGCCAATCCTTCAATAATCTCGCCGTCCGTAGGGATCAGTTCTCCCGCTTCCACGCGGACGATATCTCCCTTTTTCAACTGAGTCGATGATACTTGCCGAATGGTCCCATCTTTTTGCACCAATCTGGCGGTCGTATCCGACTTCGTCTTACGCAGCGTATCTGCCTGTGCTTTGCCCCGGCCTTCGGCCAGCGCTTCGGCAAAATTGGCAAAAAGCAGCGTGAACAACAGGATCAGGAACACCGCAATGTTATATCCTCGTCCCGCTTCCGATACAGCAAAAAGATCCGGATCGATACATAACAGCAATGTGATGAAGGTGCCGACTTCCACGATAAACATGACGGGATTTTTGATCATGACTACCGGATTAAGTTTCTTAAAGGCATCCAGAGCGGCCTGCCGTACGATGTCCCCGCTTAATCTCCGGTTGCCTGGACCTTGATGCTGGGGTCCCATCTCCTTCCCCCCACCATTACTGTTGGATTTATAAGATTCTTTGTTCATTTCAGTGATTGTTTGTGTACCTGTTCCTTGCACCATGTGTTCCTTCTTTCGCTCAATAGCACCCATTAATCTCGTGCACCTCCATGCTTAACGTCCTTGCTGTACTTCCCGTATTCCATTCGAGAGACTCTCCCTCCGTTACCGGAGCATCGCCAAATGCTCAGCGATCGGTCCTAGCGCCAGTGATGGAAAAAAGGTGAGCGCTCCGACCACAACAATCATCATCACCAGAATCCCTGCAAATAGAGGCGTGTGCGTGCGAAGTGTACCCATTGTTACCGGAACCACTCGCTTTGTTGCCAGTGATCCTGCTATCGCGAGCATGGCAATCATCGAAATGTACCTTCCCAGGAGCATCACCACACCAATGGTGATATTGTAAAAGTCCGTATTGGCATTCAGTCCGGCAAAGGCGGACCCGTTATTGGCAGCTCCCGATGCAAAAGCATACAGCACTTCCGTCAGGCCATGCATGCCTGAATTGGAGATCGAGGCTACCGACTCCGGACGCATAAGCGCCAGCGCAGTAGGAGCCAAAATGATCAAGGGATGAATCAGCAGCGCAATAGATGCGAGCTTTACTTCCTTCCCCTCAATTTTTTTGCCCAGAAATTCAGGTGTCCGTCCTACCATCAGCCCGGAAATAAACACCGTCAGAATGACGTACAGCAATCCGTTGAGCAAGCCTACCCCTTTACCGCCAAATACGTTATTAAGCATCATTTCGGCTAGTGCCACCATTCCGCCGAGTGGCGTGAGCGACTCATGCATGTTGTTGACCGATCCCGTTGTCGCAGCTGTGGTCACTGCCGTAAATAGCGCCGATTCGGATATCCCGAACCTGACCTCTTTTCCCTCCATGTTCCCTTGAATGCCGGTAGCATCCAGTGCAGGCACACCGCGGTATTCCGATACAAATACGGTCGTGAGCATCACGAGGAACAGAAAACTCATCGCTGCAAATAACGCCAAGCCTTGCTTCCGGTTGTTTACCATCAGGCCGAAGGCATATACCAGTGCAGTGGGCAGCAGCATCATGCAGACAATGTGGACCAAATTCGCCAGCGCGGTTGGATTTTCAAATGGATGGGCCGCATTGGTTCCGAACCAGCCGCCGCCATTCGTACCAATGTGTTTGATCGATTCCAGCGAAGCTACCAGTCCACGAGTAATCGTCTGCTCTGCACCTTCCATCGTAGTCGCGTGCACTGCTCCCGCCAGCGTCTGCGGCACACCTTGAAAGACCAGGAATAACGCCACAATGAAGCTCAGCGGCAAAAAAATCCTTGTAATCGACCGTACCAGGTCGACATAGAAGTTCCCCAGTTCATCCCTCCGGCCAACCAGTCCGCGGATGAACGCAATCGCCACGGCGAAGCCCGTTGCCGCCGATGTAAACATCGGGAACGTCACGGCCAGCATCTGTGACAGATACGATAGGGCATTCTCGCCTGTATACGACTGCCAGTTGGTATTGGTCATGAAGGAAGCAGCCGTATTAAACGCCTGCGCTGCAGGCATGTTGCTGATGCCGTCCGGATTGAGCGGCAAAAATTGCTGCAGCCGCAGCACCAGAAACATCAATATCAACATCACGAAGTTGGAAATGAGCACGGCTGACAGGTACTTTCTCCAGCCCATCGACTCATTCTCCCGAACCCCCATTAATCGATACAGCAGTCGCTCTGGTCCGTCAAATATCCGGTCCAGTCCTGTTCGCTTGCCATCGAATACGTTGACCAGATAACTACCCACCGGTTTCACCAGCAGTATGATGATCAGCAGCGTGACCGCTACTTGTACTAAACCGCTACCCATATCCATAGTTCCTCCCTAATCTGCGATCCAAATCATTCAGAATTTCTCCGGTTTCACCAGCACATAGCCCAGATAGACCATGAGTGCCAGCACAATCAATCCTATAACGGTCACATGCACCTTCCCCTCTCTGGCTATGAGCCCTAGGCTTTCTCGCAAAACTTAATGAAACCCCAGAACACCACGAACAACAGCGCAACCAATCCGATCATCGCAGCATCATTCACCATACGACCTTCCTCCCTCTCTCTACCGTTCTATCAACCTGCTACGTGTAAAATCTTATACCGTAACGCTGTAAAAAGGGGGTAAAGAAATCCCTGCCAGGGTGTAAAAAAGACGTAAAAATAGACCCGCTCCTTCGCCATTGGCTGAAAGAAAACGGGTCTATCGGTAATTTGATCTTTATCCAAATGGATTCTGTGCCCATTGCAGCAGTCTCTTCTTCGTGATTTTGCCGTGAGATGTATGCTTGATGACCTGCCCTTGATCCAGGAGCAGCACCTGCGGTGATTCATGATGCACTTCTGTTTCCTCCGCAATCCGGCGGGAAAGCGGCCGATTCTCGATGACTTTGACGATATGATAGTCCATCTGCTGTTTGGGATCTGACGCACTGGAGCCCACAAACGCCATAAACTCTCTGTACGCCCTCGCGCTGATCGGACAAGTGGTGCTGTGCTTCAGAATGAGTACAGGATGATCTTCCGAACGTTGAAGTGCCTCTTCCCAGTCTTCCTGTCTGCGGAGTTCACGGACATGCTCCATCAGCATATCTTCCGTCCCGATGGCAGTCCGTTTGCTTACCACTGAACCAATCACGACTCCAAGGGCCATGCCAAAGGCAATACCGAGCGCAAGCTGATCGGTTGCCGTGCCAATACTCACTCCGAGTGCTAAGCCCAGCCCAAGCCATAGGGCTTGGGGATTCACTTTTTTCTCCATTGTGATCATCCTTTCAGAGGATATGTATATTAAAGTTCAGTAACAAGTTTCCTGTTCTGTATTCTCCTAAAATTATACCATAGGCGTGCTTTGGTCGACTTTTATAAAATGCATCTCCGGGTATATACTTGTGATACACTGATTGTAAATTGGAAACGATGAATGGAGAAACAATTGGAAAGGCGGAATCACGAAATGACATATGCTTTTATGATAGAGCCCCAGCATTACATTCCCCTGGATAACGATGAGGAACTCATCGAAAAGTGCCAGGAGTGGGGCCTGCTTTCGGGTAAAGCAACCAAGCTCAAAACGTTCTACTATAAAGGAAACGGACTGAACATGCCCTGTACCATCGTTGGTTATGTGGATCATATGGCAGCAGTCATCCAGTTGGATAATGAACAGAAACACTGCATTCATCCCTCTTATCTGAAAGAGATGCAAGCGTCGAGCTACAATGTGAGACCCGTGACGGGAGCAGAAACGGATAAGGCCAATGAGCCATTGAACGCATCCCAAACAGAGGACACAGCTCATGCGGTCACTGCTTCAGTCGCCGTGGATACAATATCCGATTCGGACGATATTCCATCCGATCTGAATGACATGGACATCGATGCCGAGGGAAGCCATTCCGGACTGAAAGGTGACCCGGATGGACTCGTTGAGGAATATGTTGGCCCACAAGGCGGGACAAGCAGTGAAGTGAAACCGAAGGCGAAGACGGCAAGCAAGACGAAATCGGTCAAAATTGACCTACCTGAAGGCAAAGTGAAAATGACTGCAGTCGTCAAGGAATTTACAACGGTTCCGAACCATTTCTCGGACAATGATGATGAGGTCATCGTTTATGAAGGCGTGGCGATCACCGAGCCTGATCACGTTGATATTGGCGAAGCCTGGTCCAGCCACAGTGCCACGATGAAAAAGCTTGAGCTTGAAGTCGGGGATGTCCTTACGTTTGAAGCGAAAATGATCAAAAAGAAGCTGACCCGAAATCCGGTTCCCTATAAGATCAACAATCCTTCCAAGATTCAAAAGCAAGTCTAAGCCAAAAAAAGACCTCCAGCTCGCGTGATGAAATCAGGCAGTGGAGGTCTTGCTTATTAAGGATAGATCGAAGGCAGATGGCTACGCTTGACCGGGTGCACAGCTAATTTGGAACTGAACGCCGTACTTGTCCGTAACCATGCCGTAGGCTGGGCTCCAGAACGTCTCCTGGATCGGCATTTTCACCTCTCCGCCATCTTCAAGTTTGCTGAAAATTTGTTTGGCTTCATCTGCGGTATCCGTATTCACGGTAATACTAATGTTGTTACCAATGACATGTGGCATGCCCGGGAACGTATCCGACAACATGAGCACAGAGCCCCCGATCTGCAGAGAAGCATGCATGATGCGATCCTTGGCTTCTGGGGGAATCGGGTGATCCGGACTTGACGGACCTTCACCAAATGTCTGAATTGCCAACACCTCTGCATTAAAAACCTCTTTGTAGAACGCAACTGCTTCCTTTCCATTTCCATCCGTTACAAGATACACATTCAAACTAATCGCCATGCGTTTTTCATCTCCTTAAGCTCATGTTTTCACTAACCATTCATGCCGCTTGCGACATGAGTATATAGGACAGGTTGTCCTTTGACAAGCAGGTATTTCCTTCTTTAAAGCAATACCCTCTCCGGTCGGATCTTATCCCCGGACTCTCCTGATATAATGGATCACCACAATAATGATTCCCGGTACAAGCGCCGCGAAGCTGGCATAGATCAGACACCATTTCAAGAGGGTGAAGATCGGCGTTATTTCCGCTACCACGGGTGTACGTCCAGGATAACGAAGCATCGTAATGGAAGCACCTATATTCTCAAGCATATCCATGGCCCAGCCTCCAACGGGAAGCAGATTGATCTTGCGCCAGTGACTCTTTACAGGGAACACGCGATAAAGCATGGATATAAGCATCACCAGCAGAAACAGATAGGCCAGCGGCCAGAGGAGATCAAAGGTAAACCGTGCTTCTATGTAAGCACGCCGCCCTGTTTCTCCGTACTGTTCGGCCATTTGGTACAGATCTTCAGCAGAATACAAGAAGGACGAGTCCGGTGATGCCCCTTTGCCCGTTGCTTTCTCGGACTGCTCTGCTTGCCACGGCAAAATGAATATTATAAAGCCGGCAAAGATCAGGATTGCAATCAAAACCCATTTCCAATTCACCCAATGGTACAACCATCTCGATAGCAGGTTCGCCATGTTTATCCTCCTTTTCTTGTATATAAACAAAAACAACCACCTCCCGATACTCGTGTCGGTAAGATGGCTGATGCAAGGACTATATGGATTTGTTCTTCTTGACGATGTCGGCAATCTCGCTCTCTAACAACAAATACCGGTGTACACTTCGCATGATTGGCACCTTGGTTAATTTGTTTTTGTCCACATACAGTTTCATTTGATCTTTAGATAAACCGAGCAAAGTGCCTGCTTCTGAAACGGTCAATACAACTTCGGGGTTGGTGGCGTTAAATGTCTTTTTCACTTTCTGGTTCCAGTCCTCGAATACCTGCATAGATCAGCAATCTCTCCTATCCATAGCCAGTAAATTTCCAGGCTGAATAGATTAAGTATACCATACTTGTGATGCTCGTAACTTTATCCTTACATAGAACCAATTTATGTTAGCTTTGCGAGAGTATGCCCGGCAATCAGGATTGCAACAATATTGCCAAATAAACGCGCCAAAAGAGCCACTTCCATATAAAGTGGCCCTGACAATGAAATAGAATAATTGCTTACGCTTCCTCCCAAAACCGGCGCAGGTTGTCCATCGCGATTCGGGATGCAGACTTGCACTCTTCCATGCCTTCAAATTCCACCGTGATGTTGCCGTCGTAACCGAAATCCTTAATCAGCTTCACAATTTTCCGGATCGGGATATCTCCATGCCCCACGATGGCTCCGCGCAGAAAATTGCCATGCGTTGTGGTGAACCAATCCCCACCACCCGGATGTTCGTCATATGAACGGAAATAAAAGTCCTTGAAATGAACCAGGGAGGCGTAAGGCAAATTCTTCATGACACCGATTATCGGATTTTCATCCACACACATAAAGTTGCCAATGTCCAGCGTTGTTTTGAAATTGGGGCGGTCTACAGCTTGCAGCACTCGTTGCACCCGATCGCTTGCCTGCACACTGAACCCATGGTTCTCAATCGTCGTTGTAATGCCGAACTGTGCGGCATAGTCCGCGATAATCTGGCTTCCCCGAACCATGAGCGGCAGATGCTGCTCAAACCAGGCAATGGTCATGTTTCCTTTCGGCAAGGTAAAGGCCGTCACGTCATGACGCATATGTTTGACACCCATTCGGTGCACGACATCGACATGCCTTTTGACCCGGGCCATTTCTTCCTCAAACGCCTCTTCCGTCTCCTGTACAAAATTGGCTGGCATCGAATAATTGGACAGCTCTATGCCTGCGGAAGCGGCACGCTCCCGAATCGCATCAGCCAGCTCCGGGTTATCTTCCACCGTGTAGCCGTACGGGACCATTTCCATATGCTCGCCGCCATTTGCCGCAACCCAGTCGATCACGTCCAGAACCGTCATCTCGCCCGACTTCAAATCGTTCAACAAGCTATACGTACTCAGGCCCACTTTCATCTTCTCAGCTCCCTACCGATATTGTTTGATGAATTCAACCGCCTTGCGGATATCCTGTTCAGGCTGATCGCCGACTTCACGCTCAATCGTCAGGTACCCTGTATAACCAATCTCCTGGAGGGCAGCAAAATAGCTGTCAAAATCTACTCCACCCTCTCCGAGCGGCACCTCACGGAAAAAGGTACCTGACGATACCATTTCGGCAATTTTCTCATGATCCATAGGCGCATAGCCCACTGCACCGTATACATCCCTTGGGTCGACTTCCTTCAGGCGTACGCCATCCTTCACATGGGTATGTACGATGTAGTCCTTCAGCAGACGCACACCCTGAGCCGGGTCATCACCGGTCACCATCACCATGTTAGCCGGGTCGAAATTGACCGAAACCCCGTTCGTGGAGAGGGTGTCCAAAAATCCTTTCAAATCAGCTGCCGTCTCCGGGCCCGTCTCAATGGCAAAGTACGCACCTGCACTTTTTGCATATTGACCGAGCTCTTCGCATGCTGCGTGCAGCGTTGCGTATACCTCTGAGGCAGGATCATGCGGGACAATGCCAATGTGGGTCGTCACAATATGGGTACCCAGATCAAGAGCCAGGTCCACGATTCGTTTGGATTTCTCCACTTTCCACAGGTTATCTTCCTTCACTTGAAACCCATGCCCACCTAGGTCGCCGACCAAGGCTGAAATTTCAAGACCCAGGGAGTCAATATAGCTTTTTAGCTCCTTGCGTGCCGCGGGAGACAGATTTTCAGGATCCATCTCTCCCTTGACGGCATAGATTTGCACCCCTTCTGCTCCCACATCTTTGGCCTTTTTCAATCCTTCACGTACACCTACGCCGAAGCTATCCACGATTACACCAATCTTGTTCGTTAATGTCATGCCATGCCCTCCCATGAGTTGGTATTTTCGAAACAGGGAACGATCCGAGCCCTCCTCCAATCATAGATCGCTAATGGTAGAGAAGCGACTCTTCCTCATCATAACTAAAGTATGAATCATCGTCACATGAATTCGGCAGTTTTTTCATATCTACTTACGTGTATGTTCCACGCTCTCCAGGCTATGCCTGCCCAATTCCTAATTAATGAAGCAGAGTTTCACCGATTTGATCTCGTAGGGCCTAAACGTCAGCTCGAATCCGCCCGCCTGAGAAGTTAGCGGATCGATTTCATCCTCCAGCAGATTGACGATGGATGCCTGCACATTCTGTCCCTTCCACTGGACCTGTACGGTTTCCCGACCACCCGACGATTCATAGAAACGAAGTACCGTTCCCGTACCATCTTCCGAGGCCTTAACCGTGTCCAGGATGACATGCTCGCTCTGATACTCAATCCAGGCATGCTCCGCAGGTAGAATGCCCGCATGCCGGCCTGCTGCAACTACCTGAACCGGATGATTCAGCTCCATCGCCCGCCTAACGACCCCAGCTTCCCGCCAATCCCCCTGGTGGGGCAATAACGAATACGTAAATTCATGGTCGCCCTGATCAGCATGTTCATCCGGCCACTTCGGAGCACGCAGGAGAGACAGGCGTATCATCCGATCCTTGATGTCGTATCCATACTTGCAATCATTGAGAAGGCTTACTCCGCTATTGCCCTCGGAGACATCTGCCCAGCGATGCCCGCAGACCTCAAACTGTGCCTGTTCCCAGCTGGTGTTGTTATGTGTCGGCCGTTCCAGCGCACCAAACGGGATTTCATACGTTGCCTTGGCAGCCACCAGATCCACCGGAAAGGCAACCTTGAGCAGCTTATGACTCTCATTCCAGCTGACCTTCGTCTGGAAATCCACCCGGCGCTGATGACGATAAAATAAGATATCCTGGCTGATGTCAGATTCATTCAGCTTCCAGTGAAACCGCAGTACATCCTTGGTTACACCTCGCTGTACAACCTCCTTCGAGACCAATTGCACCTTGCCCGCAAGCTGAGATTCGAATCTGGGATCAATATCCCATGCATCCCAGTAGGTGGGTTTGTCTTGGAAAAATTGCAGCTCATTCGCCTTGTCGCCCGGCTTCAACCACTCCCGTCGGACCGTTTTGTCATACCATCTGGTAATCTCGCCGATATCGTTGAACTCAACCCTATAAAATGGGGTCTCCCATACGGAAGGGAACGAGTCATCCTTCAGTGCAGCCGGAGCAGGTTGCTTGTCTGGACGGAGCCATATCGTGGTATAACCAAACGCAGGGATGGATGGGATATCGACAGACAGGGTCAGTACGTCTTCCTTTTCCACCAGATCACAATCCATTCGGTTACCCTGCTGGTCAAACGCTGCCATGCCGCTTAGTTCAGCGCCCCCACTAAGGGTCACTACTTCTCTGCGCTCCCAGCCCAGACTGTTAAATATGGCATACGGTACACCTTCCCATCCATCGGTTGCAATGCGCTGCGTAAGGTTGCCGAGTGAGTCGTTCAGAGCTGTTGTGCCCAGTTCAAACACCTTCGTGTACTCTTCCGCGGACGTAACGTATGCCTCCGGAATGGATGTACCCGGGATAATATCATGGAACTGATTAAGCATCAGCAGCTTCCATCCCTCATCCAGGTTGCTCTTCACCTGGCCTGCTTCAGTCCCGGCAAACTGCCCCCAGATCTCCGCATCCCGATACAGCACTTCTGCCTTGCGATTGCTTCGTTTATTTCGCGCATGGGTCGTATACGTCCCGCGATGCAGTTCCAGATACAAGTCGCCATGCCATTTCGGCAGCGTCGGTTTATTGGTTGAAATTCCTTCGAAAAAGGCCTGAGCCGTGCTGAATGTGCTGATTGGCTGGCCCACCATGAACTGGGACCGCTCGGCGAATTCGACCATCTCATGCGTAACCCCGCCCCCGCCGTCTCCATGTCCATAGAGGAGCATTTGCTCCGGATGCAGATCCTTCTGTTTGTAGGATTGCCAGTGTTCATCCACATCCTTGGGACGCGTATGCTCATTTACTCCGTGGTTAAGATACGCCAGTACCGAGGTACCATCAATCCCTACCCAGTCGAACAGATCATATGGAAACACGTTGGTGTCGTTCCAATTGAGCTTGGTGGTCATGAAATAGGGAACATCCGCGAGCTGCAGTATTTGTGGCAAGGAAGCACAGTAGCCGAAGGTATCCGGCAGCCATTCGATGCTTGAGCGCTTGCCAAACTCCTCCTGGTAGAAGTTCTGTCCGTACAAAATTTGCCTTACCAGGGACTCGCCGCTCGGGATATTCAAGTCCGGTTCTACCCACATGCCACCGACGAGTTCCCATCGACCCTCGGCAATGCGAGCCTTGATCCGTTCGTAAAGATCCGGATAATGCTCCTTCACGAAGGCATATAGCTGCGGCTGGCTCTGTGAATACACGAACCCCGGATGCTCGTCCATCAAGGTACACATCGTAGAGAAGGTACGGCTGGACTTGCGCACCGTTTCCCGTACAGGCCAGAGCCAAGCGATATCAATATGTGACTGCCCTACGAGATGCATGAATCCATCCCGTTGTTCTTCCGGCTCCTGCTCTTGTACGATTTGTGCAAGTGACTGTTCGAAGCGCCGCACCCAAGCTGCCTCCACCCAACGATTAGGCTCGTTGTACATCTCATCCATAACCTCATGAATGGCACGAACCAGCCGGAACCGCTTCAAGTCTTTTTCAGGCAGTACCTTCAGAGATTCTGCAAGTACCGTTACGCTGTACATGAGGCTTTGCAGAGGGCGATTGATATGTACCAGGGCTGTATGTATGCCCCGGATCGGCGGTTGTATGACTGCTTGGCGGTTCAGTGGGTCATGCGGCTCCGGAATGGGATCATACAGCTCAATCTCCAGCAGGGGTGATGCCCCGACCCGGCTCCTGGGGAGTGGGACCAGCCAATGATTGCGATCCAGTCCGTGATACGGCTTGCCGTTCACCTTCAGCAATCCTTCACCACCCGCTTCAAAGATCATAGCAATCGCTTGATCCTCCCATTCGTCCGGGATTTCAATTAACTTGCTCATAAAATGAGTCGTTCCGTGTGTACTATGAAGGGGATTCACAGACTCAATAGAGGCTTCTTCCTGCTCCATCCGGTATTCTCCAGGCCGTATATACCTGGCCCTCTGCATCAACCATTCTGGCAGCTCCATCTTCGCTAACCATTGCTGCTGTGACATATCCTCTATAAATCGGCTTATCCGTATCATGCTGGCCCCACCTCACTTCGCACTTGTAAATCGCATGCCTTCCATTCCTTAGAACTGCTACCAACCATCAGCCGGAACCTGCCTGGCTCAACCACCCACTGATGGCGGGAGTCCATGAGTTCCAGGTGCTCTGCATTCACGGGAAAAGTGACGGTTCGGGTCTGTCCAGGCTCCAGATGGATCTTGCGAAATCCCTTAAGTGATATTTCTGGCCGAGTAACAGAAGCCGCCTCGTCCGTAATATAAAATTGCACAACCTCAGCTCCGGCTACCGTACCGGTATTCGTGACCTCCACCTGAACCTCGGCCTCTCCATTCGGGTCAATAATTTCAGGCACAACTCTCACATGGTCATATTGGAATTCGGTATAGCTGAGTCCGAAGCCAAACGGATATTGTGGCTCCAGATCCATCTCCAGATATCTCTTCCCACGGGTACGCCTGGCATTGTAAACCACGGGGAGCTGTCCGACATGTTTGGGAATGGAGATGGTCAGACGCCCGGACGGATTCACATCCCCAAACAGAATGTCCGCAACCGCATTGCCACCCTCCTGTCCCGGGTACCAGGCCTCCAAAATGGCATGGACATGCTTGTCGATCCAAGGTTCTGCAATAGGCCGTCCGTTAATATATACGACAACCACGGGTTTGCCCAGCTTATGCACTTCCTGCACCAGCTCCAGTTGAACACCCATCAGATTCAGCGATGAACGGTCGATGCCCTCACCACATTCCATATCATTCCAGGGGCCATCCGTTACTACCGATGCACCCGTCCGCAGATCAATCGTGCCTTCCCCAAAGTCACGAGCACTTGATCCACCCATAACCATTACGATCACGTCGGCCTGTTCAGCACAAGCAAGCGCCTGGGCAAAGCCCTCCCTGGAATCGCCCTTGATCCGGCAGCCAGGTGCATACAGGACTTGATCCGCATCTGCCCCGAGCTTTCGGCGTATGCCGTCCAGCACCGTTACAATCTGTCCACTCGGTTGTGGAGAAGTGTAGTCTCCCAGCTGGTTATATGTATGATTGGCATTCGGGCCAATCACGGCAAGTTTCACATTCGTCTTGCTGAGCGGAAGGAGATTCCCCTCATTTTTGAGCAAAACAATCCCTTCCTGGGCTGCCTTCCTCGCAAGCTCCACATGCTCTTCGCAACCAATTACTCGCTCCGCGAAGTCAGGATCGACATAAGGCTGCTCAAACAGCCCCAATCTAAACTTCATCTCCAAAATCCGCCATACCGCTGTGTCCAGATCCTGATTACGAATCAATCCCTGCTCCAGCGCATGCGCCAGATGTTTACGATACATGAATCCGGACATCTCCATGTCCACACCGGCTTGAAGGGATTGAGCTACGGCCTGCTCCCCGTTCTCTGCTGTGTTATGTCCGTTAACCAACATCTGAATGGCACCGAAGTCGGTAATCACAAACCCCTCAAAGCCCCACTGCTCGCGCAGGAGATCGTTCAACAGATACGTGCTGGATGTGCAGGGTACACCGTCAATCTCGTTGTACGCAGTCATCACAGAGCAAGCGCCGGCTTCCACCGCCTTTTTGAAGGGCAGCAGGTCTACCTCATGCAGCTCGCGCAGACCCATATGAACAGGAGCAGCGTTACGACCTCCTTCCGAGCTTCCATATCCCGCAAAATGCTTCAGCGTTGCAATAATGGTCCGGTCCGAATCGAGACGATCTCCCTGCAATCCCCTAATCGCTTCCACTGCCAACTCACCAATCAGATACGGGTCTTCGGCAAAACACTCCTCGGTCCGTCCCCATCTTGGGTCCCGTACCACATCCAGCACAGGCGAATAGGTTGCTGCTCCGCCCTGGCTGCGAGTCTCGACCGCAATGGCCTCACACATCTTGCGGTATAATTCCGTGTTCCACGTGCTTCCTACGGTCAGCGGCACCGGAAATACCGTTGCCCCGATCGCCATATGGCCATGCGAACATTCTTCCCCGAACAAAATGGGAATGCCCAGACGCGAGTTTTCAATCGCATAGCGCTGAATTTCATTGGTGGCAGCCGCTCCCTGGCCCGGGGTCAATCCGGTTTCCAGTGTTACCTCGGTCCACGGATCGGCACGAAGCACGCCGTATAGTGAACCAACGCCACCTTGCGCGATATTCTCCTTGAATTCCTCCGTCACTTGTACGGTGCCATCCGACTCTTTCCGGTATGTCTTCCAGCCCATCGGCTGAATCAGCTGACCGATTTTCTCTTCCGTAGTCATCTGTTCAAGCAAATTCTGTACCCGCTCGGGGATCGGTAACGAAGCATCTCTATAATCCATGTGCACATTCTCCTTATGCATTTGGCTTGGCTTGCTGCTTGTGTTCCACTTGCGATCAAATGGCTTTTCGGTAATCGCTCGGTGCGACCCCTACCACATTTTTGAAGGCCCGGTTGAATGAGTTGTAATTCGTGTATCCGACTTCCTCACTGATCTCCTGAATGGCCTTATCCGTCTCCTGCATCAACTGTTTGGCCTTCTCAATCCGCTGACTGATCAGCAAATCCACAAATTTCTCACCAATCTCATCCTTGAAAAGCTTGCTTAAATATTTCGGATTAATATCGAACAGGTCACTCAAATAATTCAAAGATAGATCAGGATTGTTATAGTTCTCTTCGATATACTTGCGAATCTCCAGAATATGCGTCCGATGTTTTTTGGAACAACGGAGCGCCTGCATCTGTCCGGCAAGTTTTTGGAAGCCATCCTTGCACAATTCCTGCAGATCTTCGGCCGTTTCCCAATCCTCCACATTCCGAAGCAGATGACCCATGACCTCTGCCCACAGCTCGTGATACTCACGCGGCAGCTCTGCGAATTCCCGGTTCACATGCTGGAACAGCAGCTGGATCGTGTTCATAATTTCCTGACGGGATAGCATCGAGGCATGAATCTGCTTAAACAGTTTGTCAAAATGCTTATCCCAATCGTCATCAGACAGCCGCATGGCCTGCACCAACAGCGATATAGTCTTCAAGAACTCATACACATCATTGGTTGAGCCTGGTACATCACCATACGGAATAATTCGGTTCACACCCAGCACCGCTTTGTAATCGAGCGCATGGACAGCTTCCTTGAAAGAAGCTCTGAGGCCGCGCAGATCGACAGCCACCCGCCCAATTCCAATGGTTACCGTAAAGTTCAGATACTGCTCGACCTGGTCCAGATAGCCTTCCAACAGCCTGCGTTCACTCTCTTCCGGCTGCGGTGTGTCCGGCAACCATAAGATGGCATACAGGCGATGGTCCGAGATCCACTCCGCCCATACCTCCGTATCTTCCTTGCGGGCGCTCTCCTGCAGAATGCTGGACAATACAAATTTCAGAAGGGACTGGTCCTGCACGTGATATTCTTCAATAAAGCGGGAATAGCGGTCGATCTCAACGACCATTACGGTCCATCTGTCATCCAATTGCGGCAGGCTAAACCTGTTCATCTCAGCAGAGAGTTCATCGGCGGTAAACTCCTTCGTTCCCTCCAGCAGTTCTTGAAAGAAGTATTTCTTCTTCAAGATCAGATTCTCTTCATACTCCTCCTGATACTGCTTCGTCTGGTCAATCATTTGTTCCAGCGTGGCCTGGATAAATCGGAATTCGTTCTCCTTGGAATGGCCCATGCCTGGCTGTTTCTGTGAAGCAACCGTCTCAATTAACGTGACGATCTGCTGAATCGGCTTGTAATTCCTGCGAGTTACATAGATCACCCACACCACACCAATCAGAACAACAGCCACGGCAAACACAAACCAAATATTGTAGAATTTCAGGGCAAATTTGATGACTTTGCCGTTGTTCAGTCCCGTTTGTACCTTCCAACCGCTATAGCTTGAAGTAAACTCAGAGAAAACTTCGCCGGAAGAGGCTTTGGCTGCATGCTCCTCTGTCACACCGCTGTCCCACAGATTGCCGCCCGACCGGTTGAATATGTTGACGAAGGTGAACTCCGGATCATACATCTGCATAATGGACTTCTGCAGCGTCTGCAGATCAACATTCACCACAATCAGGCCACTCCCATTGCCGACTCCGCGGATCAGTGTAATGACCTGTTTCCCTTCCTCTGTGGGAAAGGCCCTGAAGGTTCTTCCGCCGACCCATTTCTGCGTTTCTGCAGCCCGGCTGTCTTCTATAAATGCCGCATCCGGGAACTCCTCGATGGGCACGGGCTTGCCATTGCTGAATACCTTGTCATCCCTGTAACGGACCATATAAATAGAGTCGATCAGCGGATATTCTATTTTCAATTCGTCGATAACCTGAACTGCCTGAATGCCGGCATAGACATCATCACTTCCGGTTACCGCGTAATAATTTTTCAGATTCGGATTGGTCAAAATCTCGCGCAGCACCTTGAAATCGATCGAGCGCAGGGAATTATCCAAATACTGCGTCACTTGTGAAGCCAGAAATTCATTGGCCTTTAGCGCTTCCTTGCGGTTCTGTTCATTGAAAATCTGGAAGAAGATAATAAATAGAATCGTAGTCACAATAAAGAACACAGGCAGATACGAAAGCAGCAAACGTCTAAACCAATTGTTGTTCATCCCCAAGGTCCCCCCACCACTGTTTATACATGTGACGACAACCACTCGCTCTGGTCGTTAACTACCTATAAATAATCCGTATTATATCGGAGGAAGTGGGGTTGTCAAAGGATAAGACTGTCCCGGTCACGAGTGACTTGGGGACAGTCTCGATCTTGAATTCCTCAACTATTATTGATCCTTCTCAATTGCACGCTGGTAGATCTCAAGGTAATTGCTGAGTCCCAGTCCATCGAAGCCTTTGACATATGAATCCCATTCCTTATCGATGCTTTTGCTGCCGATAATGAACTGCGCCATATTGGTCTGCACGTAATCCTTGATTGCGGTGGTGAGCTGTGCAGCCGATTCGGTATCCTCCGGACGAATAAATACGTTCGCCGGGTATACTTCTTTTGGTGCATATGGTTCATACACATTGGTCGCTTGAGCCAGACGGGTACCGTAGCCTTCTGCCTCTAATGGATTTTGACCTTCGGCAAACAGGTTGCGGAACGTGTTGGACAAGTCATGTGCTCCGATCTGCGACCAGCTTTCGTTAACGACGACGTTCGGGTCCCGTTCAGGCAGGTTGTAGTAGCTGTATTTGGCAGGCTCACCATTAATGTTTTTCTCATCTGCATCAGCCTTCTTCCATCCCTTGCCTTCCGTCGGACCATACTCTGCGTACAGCGCACCTTCTTCACTGAACATGTAATCCACAATTTTGATAGCCGCAATCTGCTGGGCTTCTGTTGCCTTATTGGTGATGGCAAACTCAAACTCGCCTACGCTCTGTGTAGCACCTGTCGTCTGTACGCCATCCGGTCCTTTCAATGGGGGAACGATCTCCCAATGCTGGTGACGTGTAATATCTTTGTCATAAGTGTTCACGAGATAGCTAACTAGCGCCGTCGTAATGGAGCCGACCACTTCGTCGCCTTCCTTATTGCCCAGCTGTCCAATGGCTTGGTCGTTTTGCGTAAAGGAAGCCGGATCAATCAGACCTTCCGCGTACAGCTTGTGCATGTACTCCAGTCCCTTTTTCCACTCTTCCTTGTTTGCCGCAAAATCAACCTTGCCATCATTCACAATCAGGTACTTGTCGTTATCGTTGTAAATAAAGCTGTTCATCAGGTAGGCATCAATGTTGCCGTTCCATACGTACTTGTTCGGTGCGCCAGTGAGTGGAATCTCATCGGCCTTGCCGTTGCCGTTGGGGTCCTGCTCTTTGAACGCCTTCAGCACCGTGTAGAGTTCATCCGTCGTTGTTGGCATTTTCAGGCCCAGATTATCGAGCCATTCCGTGTTGATCCAGTACTTCTGGGCATACGTACAGTGGTAACATTCGTTGAAGATTGGCAGGGCATAGATGTTGCCGTCCGGAGCTGTAATCGCTTCTTTGAAATATGGTTTCTCTTCCATGATCTTGGTCAGATTCGGGCCATATTCCTTAATCAGATCCTGCAGCGGAAGGAACACGCCTTGTTTTCCATAGTTCTGAAGATCTGAGGTGGTGAACTTGCCGTGAAGGAACACTTCGGGATAATCACCACTGGCGAGCAGCAATTGTCTGCGGTCCTGCAATGCGTCTGTCGGGGCCAGATCCCATTTCAGGGTAACGTCGAACTTGTCTTCGATAAATTGGGTGAACTCATTCTCTTCCATGGACGCTTTGCCTTGCGGGGCAAAGAAAGTCATTGTTACAGGGCCACCGCTCTCGCCGCTACCGTCGCTACCTGCACCCGATTCTTCGGATGAACCGCATGCGGACAACAAAGCCATCGAAGCAAAGACCAGAAACAACATCGAAATCCAAGATTTTCTCAATCTGACTCCTCCTTTTTGTTCAAAACGGCATACCACTCGTTTACTGCAACTCGTTTAAAACCGATCCCGGAAGCCGGCGTGTTCCTTCCACCTCCTTTCAAGAGGCCAGCCGGGCAACATTTCTGTGAATTATCCCTTGAGGGAACCAACCATGACCCCTTTGACAAAATGCTTTTGTACAAACGGATACATGATTAAAATTGGAATACTCGCGACAACGATTAGTGCATATTTCAATACCTGCTCGAAGCCCTGATCCCGCATCTGTTGACTGGTGTTGGCGAGCATCGCCGGATCAGCCGCATTCAGGATGAGCAGGTTGCGCAGTACGTATTGCAGCGGGAACAACTTTTCGGAACGCAGATAGATCAGGGCATCAAAGTAGGCATTCCAGTGCCCTACGGCATACATGAGTGTCATGACTGCCAGTATGGGCTTCGACAATGGAAGAACAACGCTGATCAAATATCGGATATCCCGGCATCCATCCATTTCCGCGGCCTCTCCCAGCTCCTCTGGGATGGAAGACTGGAAGAACGTTCTCGCCACGATAACCTGGAACACCGCGAGCGCCCCTGGCAGCCACATCGCCCAGCGTGTATCCAGCAGATGCAGATCCTTCATCAGGAGGTAGGTTGGAATCAGACCGCCATCGAAGAACATCGTAATCATCATGAAAATGATAATGACTCCTCGTCCATAGAACGACTTGCGTGACAAAGGATAAGCCAGCATGACGGTCAGTGCCACGTTAATGAATGTGCCGACCACGGTATAGATGATCGTGTTGTAGAAACCGAGCATAAGCTGTTGGCTTTTAAAAATGGAAATGTATGCCTTGATGTTAAAGTCCACCGGGAACAGCCACACCTGACCGGATGTAACGGCTCGGGAAGAGCTGAATGAAGAGCTGATGATATACAAAAGGGGGTAAAACACCGTTAACAGTATGGCGAAAAGAAAGATATAGTTGAGTGTCATGAAGATGCGGTCACCGAGTGGATCCTTGATCCGGTTACGATTAAACAGGTTGAACATGGATGAGCTCCTCCTTTACCACAAGCTGTTCTGGGATACTTTGCGGGAAATGCCGTTGACGATGATCAGCAGGATCAGGTTGATAATGGAGTTGAACAATCCTACTGCCGAGGAGAAGCTGAAATTCGCACCGATCAGACCTACCTTGTACACATACGTGGAGATGACCTCCGAAGCGCTTGTGTTGAGCGGATTCTGCATCAGATATATTTTTTCGAAGCCAACGCCCATAATGCTGCCCAAACTCAGAATCAGCATGATAACGGTGACTGGAACGAGCGTCGGAAGGTCAATATGCCAAATTTTCCGAAGTCTTGAAGCGCCGTCCATCTTTGCTGCTTCATACAGTGATGGATCAACACCAGCAAGGGCAGCGATGTATATGATCGATGAATATCCCATGCCCTGCCATACACCAGACCAGACATAGATCGATTTGAAGTATTCCGGGATGCCCATGAAGTTGGTCATCGGGAAGCCGAGCAGTGTGAACAGCTTGTCTACTACGCCCACATGCGGGGACAGCATCAGAATAATAATGGATACCATCACGACCGTGGAGATAAAATGCGGAGCATAGGTGACCATCTGGACGGTCTTCTTAAAGTAACCTGTCCGGATCTCATTCAGCGCCAGCGCAAGCAGGATCGGAATGGGGAACCCGGCAATCAGGGAGTAAAAGCTGATGCCAATCGTGTTTTTGATCAGGAGCCAGAAGTTCGGGGATTCGAAGAATGCCTCGAAGTGTTTGAATCCGACCCACGGACTTCCCCAGATTCCTTTGACTACACTAAAATCCTTAAAGGCAATCTGGACCCCTACCATAGGGATGTACTTGAAGATCAACAGATACAACACGGGAGGCAGAACGAGCAGATAGAGCTCCCAATGCTTCTTGAGGCTTTTGATGAATGGATGCTGCCTTTTGGGCTCCACATGGTTCCTTTGCTGGAGTTCCAGGCTGGCGGGTATGCTTTCCGTAGCTCGACTCATTTGCGTCACTCCTTCTACACCTCAAGTGTAATAATACATTACATTCACTTCTCTAAAACATCCTCTTTTTCGCTCATATTGATGTTGTGGCGCATACTGTGTTAGCAATAGTATCAGGTAGCGCTTTCTTAATTCGATAGTACATGGAACCGTGTTTTTTGATCAATTCGTAATTTTCTCCCACCTCTCCATATTCTATAAACCCTTGCGGCACAAGCATTTATGCGCCTTTATTATGCGGAATTCACCTCCATATGTTTGAATACAAAAATCCCGGAGGCCCTGATTGCTCCCCCGGAATTCACATGCCATCTACCCACTTGTTAACAATTTGAACGTATGCGTGATCGGTGCTGCTCCAGAAACAGCAGATGGTGGCAGATCGACAACAAGTCCACTCTCTGTCTGCTGATACGAAATTACGTCATTGGTACCAACAAGTTCGACTCGCTCTACCTTTTCCAAATAAGGGATGATGACTTGTGATTCTACTACTTCATTCTCGTTTCTGTATAAACGGAAGGCGTACACGGTGTTGATATCTTCCTTCTGCGTAAAGGCCCAATCCTTCGTAAAGTAAGGTCCGCAGATCCGGGTTCCATAGATGCCTTCTCCGTGAATCGCGAGCCATTCACCAAGTGCCTTGATGCCTCTCACTGCACCTTTTGGAAGACGACCATCCGGCTGCGGTCCAACATTCAGCGCCAGGTTGCCACCCTTGGACACCACTTCCAGCAAAATATGTGCCAGCTGTCTCCCCGATTTATACTGGTCATCGAATGCGAAGGCAAAGGAATTGCCCACCGTAATGCAGCTCTCCCAAGGGATATTCATCGGATGTTCCGGGATGGTCTGCTCTGGGGTAACAATATTCTCGTATGGCCCACCTACGGTGCGGTCTGCTGACAGAAGCCATGGCTGAGTTGTCTGACGTGCCCTCTCCACAACTTCTCCCAGCCGGATATCCTGGCCGTGGCGACCCTCACGTACCCAACCGGCATCCAGCCACAGACATTCGATCCGGCCGTAATTCGTCAGCAGCTCCATGATCTGCTCATGTGTGAACTCCACAAACTTCTCCCACAGCCACGGATACTTGTGGGGATCATACGATGGCCCGCGCCACATATGACGTCCACGCTCCATGCCCGGCGCCCAGTAATACGGGGTATGCCAGTCCGCTTTGGAGAAATACGCCGAGATGCCAAGCCCTTTGGCCCGAAAAGCGTCAAACAGTACTCTGCAAATGTCCGCATATTTATGGGTATGAAACGGGGTATCCTTGCCCGTGATCCGATAATCGGTTGTATGGGTATCCCACATGCAGAAACCGTCGTGGTGCTTGGTGGTGAACAGGAAATATTTGAAGCCATTGTCTGCTGCCATCTGTGCCCATTCTTCAGGTTGAAAGCGAATCGGGTTAAAGGTTTTGTTCAGATCGAAATATTCCCGCTTGAAATCCTCCATGTCATCTGTCCAGTCGATGTCATCGCGCGACCAATCGCCATCCTCATCGCTCAGTGCCCAGGACTCCACAAGTCCAAGCTGGGAATAGGGACCCCAGTGCATCATCAGCCCCAGCTTCTGGTCCTTGAACCACTCCAGCCGCTCAAGGAGCAGCGGATCTTCCGGTTTGACCCATTCTTCCTCTTTGCTAAAATTGTGTACCCCGGCTTCAACGACCTGTTCTTCCTGTTCCAGCACCACGTCTTTGGTTTCGCTCATCCCGTTCATCTCCTTCGGATTAGATATAAGATAAACTACACAGGTTAATCCCTGGCACTCCGATTGCAGAACCATCTTCCGATCGCTGTTATCCCCGGATTTTTTTGAATTCACTCTATAATCGATAAAAATCCGGGGATAAAGGCGCACGCTGCGCTTCTTCAGATTGGTTCTGCACTCTCCGTTTTGGCTTAAACGTTCAGTTCAACAAATAAAGGCATAGTAAGTCTCGTCACTTCGAGTGCGGTATCATCTTCGGATTACAGTTACGAAGCAGCCTTCTTTTTAGAAAGGTTTTTTACTGTGCCTCTTCAGATTGGTTCTACCCTCCCCGCTTTGGCGTAAATGTTTAATTTTACAAGTGAGGACATGGTGAACACTGACTACTTTGAGTGTGATATCTTCTTCTGATCACGGAACCATTTTCACAGTGAAATTTCGCGGCCCTCGCGTGCTGACTCGTAGATGGCGCAGAGCATTTTCATTACTTCGACGCCATCCTCTACCGGACTAAGTGTTTCCTTGCGGCCCTGTGTACTGTCGATAAAATGGTTGATTTCATTGCGGAACGAGCCCATAAAATCGAATGATTTGAAATCCACCTGCGGGGTCATGTTCAAAATGGTGTTGAACTTCTCGCCAATGATCGAGATTTCCGGCTCCAGTTCGGCGCCGCCCTTATCACCATATAGTTTGACCGAGGTTTCATCTGCTTTCGCATGAAGCGTGAAGCTGACGTCCACAAGCAGGCTTGCACCATTCTCGAAACGAATCAGGGCATTCGCCATATCCTCGACGGTGTTCTGTTCAGCGTCATAGTCTGCGGCCTTGTAAAATGACAGATTTTTGATATGGGCACGATTGCCAAGTCGATTGGACACGTTGGCAGAAACGGATTTCACCTTTGGTCTGCCCATCAGATACCAGCAAATATCGATGACATGTACACCAATATCAATCAGTGGACCGCCGCCGGAACGGTTGATATCCGAGAACCAGCCGCCCGGGTTTCCGAGGCGACGCAAGCTAGATGCTTTGGCATAATAAATCTCGCCAAGCTCACCCGCATCAATGAACTTCTTCAGAATCTGCGCATTGTCACTATAGCGGCGTACAAAACCGACCTGCAGCAGCTTGCCGCTGCGATGAACGGCTTTCTCCACTTCGAGTGCATCCTCTACGGTTTGGCAGAGCGGCTTTTCACACAGCACGTTTTTACCCGCATCCAGTGCAGCAATACTGATCTCCGCATGGGAATCATTCCATGTGCAGATGCTGACAGAATGGATCTCGGGCAAGGCCAGCAGTTCCTTGTAATCGGTGAATACATGAGTTGCATCATATTTTTTCGCCATGTCTGCGGCACGTGCTTCGTTCAGGTCGCATATGGCGTATATCTCAACGTCAGGGTTACTGGCATAGGCTTGCAAGTGACAATCAGATATTGACCCGGCACCGATGACGGCGACTTTCAATTTGGACATTGTGCTGATCCCTCCATCGTTTTCATATGAATTGACTCAAGTAATTATAATATTCGGCTTAACGTAACGACGGTGAATGCTTGGACTTTCGGCCGCTGTTGTCTGCAAATTTCTTTTATCGACCGCTCTGGCAGTTGAAATCCGCAGACAAAGGCGGTCGCTTCCGCTCTTACAGTTCCAAGCTTCCCCTCTGTTACTCACGCCTTCTTTAGAATTTGATTCGATACATTTATTTAAAACAAGTACTCAGCCCTATGCCTCTTCCCATAGGCGGCGAACGTTATCCATCGCAATGCGTGAGGCGGTTTGGCAATTTTCCATACCCTCGAATTCAACCGAAATATATCCGTCATATCCTGATTGCTTCAGTACACGGAACACCTCAGGCATGTCGATATCGCCATGGCCTACAATGGCACCGCGCAGGTAATTGCCGTGCGAGGTTTGGAACCAGCCTTCACCGGGATTGCGGTACGAAGATCTCCAGTAGAAGTCTTTGGCGTGCACAATCGACGCGTATGGAATGTTGTTTTTCACGGCACTCACCGGATCTTCATCCACACAGAGGAAATTACCGACATCCAGCGTGGTTTTGAAATTTTCCCGTGCCGTCTCATGCACCAAACGCTGAATCCGCTCGCTGGACTGCACATAGTACCCGTGATTCTCCACACTCGTGGTGATCCCGAAACCTGCTGCATAATCGGCAATTCGCTGACAGGCCTTCACCAGTACCGGCAGGTCCGTCTCAAACTGCGCTACAGTCCCTTCTAGGGCCGGGCGAAAAGCCACATCATGACGCATAAGCTTAACACCCAGCGCAGCTGCCACGTCCACATGTCGCATCACATTTTGAATCTCTTGCTCCAGTGCGTCGGCATCCTCCTGTACAGCGAAATTTGCACCAATGGCATAATTGGAAATGTCGATTCCGACTTCTTCTGCGGTATTCTTAATTTCATCAATCAACTCCGGATTGTCGATCAAACTGAATCCCATCGGCACAATCTCCACATGTTCACCGCCCTGTTCGGCGATAAATCGGATGGCATCCGGCACGGTCAATTCTTTGCGATCCAGTGCCTGTTGCAGACTATACGTACTGAGTCCAACTTTCATACTTCTCCTCATCCTCTCTTGTTGTCGATGTCCATACCCAACGTATACCTTTTTCCGGATGGCACGACAATTCTCAATAATCGTTTGCTATGCTTTTTTCCTTTTTCTAGCCCAAATCGGCCTTATTCACAAAAGTTACACTCGGATCTGTCGTCTTATGAAGCTCAAACAAAATGATTTCATTTACACCTTGACGCAGCAGCGGCGCAGGTACATACCATGTTTTTTGAGGTCCTTTATCCCAGTATCGTCCCAGGTTGAATCCGTTTACATAAGCGACGCCCTTCGTCCAATTGTCCAGACGCAGAAAGGTATCCTTCGCTTCGCTTACTTGAAAGGTCCCCCGGTAAAAGGCTGGGCCCTCAACTTCAGGAGATATTCCGCCGAATTGCAATCCTGACAACTCCGTCAACGGCAGACAATGAATCGTCCAATCGAACAAAAACTGAAAGCCATGACGTACCCCCTCCGTAATGCCCTTCGGATCTCTGAGATAAGGGCCATAATTGATTCGCCCCATGTTTTCAACAAGGATCGCTATGTCCGCGCCCTCTTCAGGCACTTCAAATGATACCGATAATGCTGTGTTTCCGCGTTCCAGTACGCCCTGGAATTGCCCATCTACAAACACCAGTGCACGGTCATGCACCTCCTGAACCACCAGCTCCTGTCGCTCTCTGGGCCCGGAAATTCGGGTTTGGTACAAAATAAATCCATAATCCTGACCGAGCTTCTCCATCGGTTCCGGATTAGTCCGTTGAACGGGGGACGAGATCCGGTCCACCTGCTTCAGCAGTTCGGCCTGTTCCGTCAACTTCACTTGCCCGTAGGCGAAGGTACCCTTTGATTCAGGCAGCACAAGCTCTCCCATATCGCGGCCGCTGTACCGGGCAATAAGATCACGTACCGCATGGAATTTCGCTGTCGGCTCCCCTGACTCGCTGAGCGGAGAATCGTAATCGTAACTTGTAATGGTAGGTTCATATTGATTCTTCTGCTGACAATTGGCCCCATTGTAGAATCCAAAGTTCGTTCCGCCATGAAACATATAAAAGTTAACCGAAGCTCCTTCTCGCAGCATCTCCTCCAATACACCAGCTACATCCTCTGCATCACGAGTGTGGTGCGACTCTCCCCAGTGATCAAACCAGCCGTTCCAGTATTCCATACACATCAGCGGTTCCTCGGCTTGATATTCGCGCAGCTTGGCAAATGCCCCTTGTGTCCCTGAGCCAAAATTGACCGTAGCCAGATGCCCCGGCAGTGATCCGGCCTGCAGCATGTGGTCTGTCGGTCCGTCCGAGGTAAAGAGCAGTACATCGATACCACGCCGCACCATGCCATCACGCAAGTATTTCAAATAGCTCGCATCATTTCCGAAGCTGCCATATTCGTTTTCAATCTGCATTGCGATGATCGGTCCGCCTTGGGTGCTAAGAAGCGGTTGCAATTTGGGCAGAAGAACATCATAATAACGATCCACATTCGCCAGAAACAGCTCATCATCACATCGAAGGCGGATGGCATCATCTGCCAGAAGCCAGGAAGGCAATCCTCCGAATTCCCATTCGGCACATATATAAGGACTCGGACGAACAATCACATACAGTCCCACATCTCCTGCAATTTGAATAAAACGTTCCAGATCCGCCATGCCTTCAAAACGATATTGCCCCGGCTGCGGCTCATGGAAATTCCATGGCACGTATGTCTCCACAGTATTAAAACCGCAAGCTTTCAGCTTCAACAGTCGATCCTCCCAATATTCGGGGACTACCCTGAAATAATGGATGGCTCCTGATAAAATTTGAATCGGTTTGTTATCATACATGAATTGTGAACCCTGATACGTCAAAACCGCCATACTACACATCTCCCCGCTCGCTCAGATATACGCCCAGCCTGGACAACGTAGGGTACCACCGTGACTGATGGATGGTTAATCGAATCTTTCTCGATGTAACCTGCGGAAAGCGACAGATTCGCTTGTACCCTACAACCGTTCCGGTATATATCACATTCCAGGTGCCGTCTTGCCTGCACACCTCCAGTGTAAAACGCTCAATCCGCTGACCTGTCTGGATATGTTCCATTAGCACTACTCGGTCAAATGCTTTTTCCGTCAGCAAATCCAGCTCCATCCACGCCTGCTCCGTTCCTTCGCGCGGACACCAATATGTATCCCGTTGTTCATTCAGCACTTCCGAGACTGCATGTTGTTCATCCATCGTCTCAGATGCTTCAGCCTGTGCATGCAATGCCAGGTTTTCCTGAAAAGTAGTACGCAGGACATCTCCCAATTCCTGCAGCCGTTCCACATCCTGTTCGTGAATAAGGCCACGCGGATCCGGCGGCAGGTTGAGTAGAAAACTGGCGTTTCCTCCTACTGCGCCGTAGTAGACGGCAAGCAGCTCCTCCAGTGTTTTGACTTGATGATCCTCACTTGCATGATAGAACCACCCTGGACGAATGGATGTATTCACCTCGGCAGGGTACCAGATCAGCTCGTCACCTAAGTCACGGATGACCTCTCTGCTTCCCAAATCACTGTCCTGTGTATTGATCCTTCTGGCAAACTCCCCATCATCCACCTGCTGGGATTGCTCCTGAATCTTCTCATTATCCTGCATATGCGCCGGTACTACACTCCATTCCGAATCCCGTGTATGACCAGCCTCGTTGCCGCACCAGCGGACATCCGGTCCACATACCGATATCACAGCTTCCGGCTGGAGTTCCCGAATAAGCGCATAGTATGCGTCCCAGTCGTAGATCTGACTTTTGCCATTCGGACCTTCGCCGCATGCGCCGTCAAACCATACACAGAAGATGTCGCCATAATTCGTGAGCAGCTCGCGCAACTGATGGAGGAAAAATTCGTTATACTTCTCTGAATCACCGTATGATGCCTCATGGCGATCCCAAGGGGACAGATACACCCCGAACTTCAGACCGCCCTCGCGGCAGGCTTCGGCCACTTCTTTTACCAGGTCACCTGTGCCGCTTCTCCATGGACTTGCTGCGACTGTATGCTCCGTAAACTGACTGGGCCACAAACAAAACCCGTCGTGATGCTTGCACGTCAAAATCAATCCCTTCATGCCTGCTGCCTTACACGTCTCTACCCATTGCTTTGCATTCAGTGCCGCAGGATTGAAGATTGCCGGGTTTTCTTCGCCGGTCCCCCACTCGCGATCCGTGAATGTATTTACCGTAAAATGAATAAAGGCGTAGAACTCCATCTCCTGCCATTTCAGCTGACGATCGGATGGGCTGACTTGTGCTGCAGTCTTGATCCAATCGGCTGCTTGCAGTCCATGACTCATAGCGTATCACTCCCGTCATTCGTGGATTGGAATGCACCCAACAGATGCTGTTTGGCTTCTGCGACCCATTGCGGATGAATGGGCTCTTGAAAACTGCCTCCATATCGGACACCTGAACCCATATGTATTTCCGTGATACCCGTTTGCCTTACCAAATCCCTAATCCTGTCCAAGGTTACCCCTGAGCCTGCCATGACCGTGACACCCAATGCTTGCCCCAGTTCATGAAGCTGTTTCAATTCAGTCATGGCTTCAGGCGCTGTCCGTTTTCCTCCGGATGTCAGTACACGCTCTACCTGGCCCAGCTTGCTGATGGACTTGAGCGTCCCTGTCAGACTTGCGCTCACATCCATGGCCCGATGAAATGTAACGCCCAGTCCCTGAGCCTCGGCTAGACAGGATTCCATGGTTACCCGATCAACTTCTCCGCCTTCCGACAGGGCACCAATCACGATGCCGGAGGCACCAAGTTCTTTAGCTATACGCACCTTCTGGGTCATAACACGGATGTCCTCGGCGCTATAGCAGAACGAGCGGCTATGCGGACGAATCATGACATATACCGGAATGGAAACTCGGGACACCACTTGCTCGATGATGCCAACGCTGGGGGTAAGACCTCCTTCAGACATGGCAGAGACCAGTTCAATCCGATCTGCTCCACCCTGCTCCGCTGCCCGGGCATCTGCTGCATCCATTGCAATCACTTCCAGTATGGGCTGTCTCTTCATATTGATGACCCCCTTCGTTTCTTCCAATATATAAGTCCTCGAGGCTTCTCACCATTCACAAAGCGTCCGGTTTTTTGACCTTTTGTGCCTACTTGCCGAGTGGTATAATCTGTGACAACAAGTTCGAGGCGGTGATTCCATGGATACGGATGTGATCTTTCCCAATATGACGAGCACACTCCAGGTTACGGGATGTCATTTTGGCAGGAAATCACCCGGCTGGGTCTATCCGAAGCACCATCATCATTTATATGAAGTCCTGTACTGCCAATCCGGAGAAGGCAGACTGCAGATCGGCACAGATGAAATTCTGGTCGGTTCAGGAGACTGGTTATTCATCCGGGCAGGCGCCAGACACCAGATGGAGAATGCCTATACCCATGAGTCCACGGGCGAAATAGAACTAATCCAACATTCATGTTTTGCCTTTTTCAATATTCACTTCGACATTGATGATTCCGAGATGCGAAGAACGCTGAGCCAGCGTGAATATCGCCTCATTCCCCACAGCAAGGCAGCTACCACCGAACTGCCTGCTTATGTAGCCAGGATTGAACGGGAGATGCAGCACAGTCTTTCCTCGGCTTCACTGTCAGCCCAGAATGGCTCTGAAACCAGAATCACCCTGACCTCGGTTCAGAAAATGGCACTGCAAGCCTACATCCTCCTGATTATTCAGGAGATCATCCTGCTGCAATCCGGAGAAGCTGAACATATCCCTGACGCCATACCGGAGGCTACCATGCATAAGGCCGACACGGCACACCGCATCGAAGAGCAGCTGCAGACCATGATCTCAAGTGAAGGTTCCATCACGCAGATGGCCGAAGAACTGAACCTGAGCCGCAGCCAGTGCACCAAAATATTTAAAGAAATATATGGTATCTCCCCACGGCAATATGTCACGGAGAAGAAGCTTAACCATGCAAAGCAGCTGCTCGTCAGTACCAATAAGACCATTGAGGATATCGCGGATGAACTCGGTTATCACTCTGTCAGCCACTTCTCCAGGCAATTTAGACGGGGTACCGGACTCTCACCGAACCAGTTCCGTCCACGCCATATGACATAAGGACCGACAAAGCGCATCACTCGCGCAATTGCGGTCCTTACTTATCACTATGGGTTAACGGTCAGGTTCCAGTACGAATTCATCACCCCAAGTCCGGCCATTATCGACTGAAAAGGGAACAACCAGTGGAGTACGCGGACTATCCATCGAATGGAATCTCCTTTGGATGATCACAATTTGTTATTTTTGTTATCGATACATCGTTATTATGATTTAGGTTTAGTCTAAAACGTTAGGTTCAGAACGTCAATACAAAAAAAGACACCCCGCAGGGTGTCCTCTTGCCTTGGATTTCTTTGTCGGTCATCCAGGCTTCTTTTATTTTTTGCGACGAGCCTTCGTCATTCGATTAAACATAATAAGTGCGGCAATCACCATGGCAATCATGGCGATACTACTCGCTGCTTCCTGTGACATGCCAAACAGAATGCCCAGGTTGGTTACCAGGCTTCTTACGATCAGCGCCACTGCAATCAGCAGGATTGGACTCCAAAAATTATACCTTCTCATCCTTCGCAACACTCCTGACCAGATTGTTCAGAATTCCAGGATCTCCTAACAACATCATAACAGTCAGCCTGTCCAGTGACAACATGCCCATCACCAAATGTCTGGATGCCTGTCCTAGACCTGTTTGAATTCAATCCAGTCAATCTGTAGACCCGGTTTGGTGAAGTCCAGCTTCAACTCATACAGTCCTACTTCAAGCTCGACTTTTACAAGCTTCTGTCTGATCCATTTGCCCTCTGTACCATTGGTCTGAATGGTTGTCATCAACTGATCGTTCAAAAGTACATTACATGCGCTTTGGGCCAGTTCCGGCTCAGGGGACATGATCTGTACGATAATCCGATATTGGCCTGCCTCGTCCACTTTCATGTAGACTGGCTCGTTTACAGCAGGCTTCACCTGTGCATTCTCGCCCAGAACTTGAGCCTCTTCTGCAGCAAGGGACGCATTGGCCTGGAATGAAGCCACGTTCTCCACAATTTCATGTTTTCTCGAGGAAACCGGTGCATTCATGATGAACTTGCATATATTGATCGCCGAGCGCTGCAGCTCTCCGCGTGTCAGGGTTCCATTTGCCAAGGATTCAATCGTGTTATCATCCCAGCCGTTAATCTCTGCACCATAGTTTGGGACAACCATGTACAGATCGTTCTGGGCACGGATCATCCAGTTTGTGTATTTACGGTCAGCTTCTCCACCTTCGACCACATCGTTCATAATGGCCCACCAGTCTGTCATAACGATCCCGTCGAAATTCCACTCTCCGCGAAGAATGGTCGTGTTCAGATCGTAGTTGGACGCAGCCCAGTGTCCGTTGATCGGGTTGTAGGAGGTCATGATGGAATTGGCGCCGCCTTGTTTCACGGCAATTTCGAACCCTTTCAGGTAAATCTCACGCAGTGCACGCTCCGAGACTACGGCATCAACCTTGCTGCGGTGTTTCTCCTGATTGTTGCAGGCAAAGTGCTTCAGGGTCGCGTTGGATCCGCCCTTCATAATGCCTTTGGTGCATGCTGCAGCAAACACACCCGAGATCAGCGGGTCTTCGGAGAAGTACTCGAAGTTACGACCGTTGAGCGGACTGCGGCGAATATTGAGTCCAGGTCCGAGCAGGGTATCCACCTGATTTCTCAGCAGCTCCTGACCTTCCATGACGTACAGCTCTTCAACCAGATCCGTATTCCATGTTGCTGCCAGCAGCGTACCAATCGAAACTTGCGTGGCTTTCTCCCCGCTATCCATACGAATACCGGACGGGCCGTCCGCTGTGCAGGCTACAGGAATGCCGTAGTTAAACAGGCTATCGCTGACACCACCGAATGCGGATGCTGTACCGGAGGTAACGAGCGGACTGCTCATCCCTTCGCCTCGCACGATCGCAGCCAGATCCTGATCGCTCAATTGGGCGATGAAGGCT
The DNA here is from genome assembly GCF_039831995.1 of Paenibacillus pabuli. Taxonomy (NCBI): domain Bacteria; kingdom Bacillati; phylum Bacillota; class Bacilli; order Caryophanales; family Paenibacillaceae; genus Paenibacillus; species Paenibacillus pabuli. The sequence goes on along the minus strand of NZ_JBDOIO010000005.1, from coordinate 1,045,552 downwards.
TCCAGAGTTACTTTTCCGTTTTTGACATCACTCAATTTGTAACCCTGGTTCCCCGTTTGCTCCAGCGTTTGCGGCAGGTTCCGCTCAATCCGGTCTGCCATGGAAACCTGGCGCTTCGGCACGTCTACATAAATGAGCTCGTACGACCCATCCGCCTTGCGCACACCTGGTTTCATCCGCGTGAAGTCTTCGGTTGGAGCCATTGCTTCTTGCAGCTGCTCCACCAATTGAATCGTTTCTACGATGTACCCTTCGTGACCGTCAATTGCGATGTGCTCTGCCTGTTTCACACTGGTACCCACATGCAATCGATACGTGCCCTCTTCGAGAACGTAAGCGGAAGCATGACCCGTGACACCTGCATCATCGTAGGATGCCATGGCATGTACCGGGAAGCTTACGATCAGCAGCTCCGATTCTCCCGGCTGAAGCAGTCCCGTTTTGCCGAAGGCAGCCAGTGCTTTCACAGGTTGTCCGAGCTTGCCTTGCGGGGCTTCGTAGTACACCTGTACAACCTCTTTACCCGCATATGTCGTGCCCGAGTTGGTCACGTTTACACGGACTTCAATGAAGGTTTGGCCTTCTGTGGAAATCGTGCGAGCATCTTGCGGTTGAATGGCAAACGTCGTATAAGACAGTCCGTAACCGAATTCAAATTGCACCTTTTCAGGTCGAAACGTTTCGAAATAACGATAACCCACATAGATATCTTCCTGATACAGGTTCTTGAACTCATTGCCGTAGTTGCTTGTCGAAGGATAATCTTCAATCGAATAGGCAATCGTATCCGTCAGCTTACCGCTCGGTGTAACGTCACCTGCGAGTACATCGGCAATCGCGTTACCACCTTCCATGCCACCATGCCAGGAGTAAATGACGCCCTGAATCGGATGCACATACGTTTCGTTCAACCAGCTCATATCGATAATATTCGAGACATTCAGCACCACAACGGTGTGTTCAAAATGCGTCGTAACCTGCTTCAGCATGGCTTTCTCATCTTCGGTCAGCTGGTAGCTGCCTGGTGCATCGGCATTGTCCTGATCTTCCCCTGCTGTACGCCCAATCACGACAATCGCTTTGCTGGACTTGCTTCTCGCTTGTGCAACCAACTCATCTGCCAAAGGCATTTCCTTCTGGTTCCAAGGTTCAGCGGCCCACACTTTTCCGCCATCATCAAATGGATTTTCCTCAATCCACTTTTCATAAACAGCGGCCAGCTCTTCATTAACGGTGATATTCTTTTTGCTACGAAGCCCATCCAGCAGATTCGTAGTATACGCTACATGCACGCTTCCGCCTGAACCTGTGCCACTACGATAGTAGTTGACTTGAATCCGGCCAAAAACTGAAACGTTTTCGTTGTCACGAAGCGGAAGAACCTGACCCTCGTTTTTCAAAAGCACCGCGCCTTCTGCGGCAACTGTGCGGCTAAATTCTGCAAACCCTTCCAATGGAACTCCGATTTGATGTGTACTCAATGATTTCCCTCCTGATTGTCATCCCCATAATTCACGAATCGTTATCCTATTCAATGATTTGGTAGATTCACTTGTACATAGTCCCATATTAACAGATTCTATAGAAGAAAATAACTCACGAAACCGCTTTTTCACATTGTCGACATGCATTTTAGAAAAATCGTTAATTAAAAAAAGCCACGAACGCAATCCGTTCGTGACTTTCGATATAATTTCAATCCGCTATTTAAGTCGTCAGCTTCGCATATAGAAGAAAGAATAACATATCTTCACCCACGATAACGTAGTTCGGAACCTGATAGATCAGATCCACAATGACAAATGCAGCCAGCACGCCAACCATCGTTACCAGATGAAACGGACGAAGTCTTGAGTGTGCATGTCGGTAACGATGAAATACGAGCGAGGTCGACAAGAAGTAGAGCAGTACAGATCCGAAGCCAAATCCCAGCATGAATACATAATTAAGCTCATTCAGGTACAGCAGCTGAATTGAAGCAGCGATCATGCTCATTGAAATGTAGATGAACAGATGGCCATAGATGATCGCTTGCCCGGCCGTCTGAATTTCCTTGCTGACCTTTTTCTCCACGTTATCGAAATACTGCCACCACATCGCAATGACGAATATGGAAGTAAAGGCGGCAAACAGGATGGATCTCAGATCCCAGTGATCGGCCTGCAGTACAGCAATAATACTAACTACCGACTCACCGAGCAGGATGAGTGTAAAGAGTGCAAAGCGTTCGAGCAGGTGATGCGTCTGAATCGGTACCTTTACCAGATTTTTGCGTCCAATCAGCGGAAGCACGATATCTACCGCAATCCCCGCATACAGCACGACGTAGCGCACCCATGAATCGAAGAACAGGGAACCGGAGGAGATTAGAATACCGATGATAAAGCAGATCCCCAGATAGCGGGCCGCCTGTTGTTGATGTGGGCTTTTGGACTTGTGAACCGTAAGATACTGAATCGCGGTAAACGCCCTCGAACCGATATACCCTACGAAGAATGACAGGTAATACTGATCAAAATGGGTCGAAAGACTTGCCGTCATCACGAGAACCGACAGAAGCTGAAGGATGAGAAAGATGCGATGGCTGAGGACATCCTGACCGTATCGATTAATGAATAGGGTCTGTCCCACCCATGCCCACCAGACGGGGATGAAGATCAATACAAATTTCATTAGATATTCAAACGTAATGACGCCGTGCTCGGCATGCAGCAGGACATGACCTGCTTTGGATACGGCTGCGACGAAGAGCAGATCGTAAAACAGCTCCAGCCAGGTAACCTTTTTCTCCATCATCCTTCGATGCTCCTTTGATTTCAAGTCATTATGTGCCTTATGTAAAAGTTAATCCATTCGCGGCCGGAACATCGTTCTGGCCGCTATGGTTTATATTGTCCATTACCCAGCAGCTGTTGCAGGTTCCAATGTTCTTACCACAATCGGCTGCAGATTGCCTTCAATTTGTTCACGGTATTGTTCGAACCACTCCGGCAGCATCAGTTTTTGTCCGAGTGCATCGGCAGGTTCATCTTTGGCAAATCCCGGTGGATCTGTCGCAATCTCAAACAGGATTCCGCCTGCTTCTCTGAAGTAGATGGCGTTAAAATATTGACGGTCACGGACTGGGGTAGGTTGGTAGCCATATTGATATACGGCCCCTCTCCATGCCTCATGCTCTTCAAAATCTTTGGCACGCCACGCAATGTGGTGTACTGTGCCTGAGCCGCCTACACCCAGAGGTATCCGCGTAACCGGAACGTCCACGACGTTACCGATATCTCCGCTGGAACGGAAACGGGCATACTCTTCATTTTCATCCACTCTGACAAATCCCAGAATGTTCTCCAGCGCATCCATTGTTCTCTGTGGATTCACACTGAACAAGACTGCACCGCCGAAGCCTTTGATGGCTTTGTCTGCCGGAATTCCTTCATGCTCCCATGTGCTGGCAGCCCCTTCTTCCCGTTCAACAAGTTCAAGCCGCAGGCCTTCGCTGTCTTCGAATTGGAGAAGCTCTTCGTTGAAGCGACTTGTTTTGGTTACCTCAATGTTATACCGTTCCAACCGATCCTGCCAGAAGCCAATAGTCCCAGGTGGAATGACATAAGAGGTAATGCCCACTTGGCCACCGCCAATTTTGCCCCGAGGTGATCCGGCAGACGGGAAGAAGGTAATAATGGTTCCCGGGCTGCCTTTTTCATCCCCGAAGTACAGATGATACACGTCTGGTGCATCGAAGTTAATTGTTTTTTTCACAAGACGTAGTCCCAGAACCCCTGCGTAAAAGTCGACATTGGCCTGTGGATCTCCCGCAAAAGCCGTAATATGGTGGATACCTGCAGTTTGAAGTGTCATAAAAAATTCCTCCTTGGATTTTCGAATGGGATATGGTGGTTTAAGCCATTTATTATTTATTGTAATTTGTATTATCTTTAAATTAAGATATATGACCGATTGAATTTAGTTGTTATTTTGGCTTGCCTGTTCCTGTTTCAGTTTATCCGGAGTAACGTCATCGCCGTTCGGATCATAGATGGTGACATTCAGCAGAATATCATTGATCGAACCGCGAAAGATTTGCAGGTATTCCTGGCGCAGACGAATTTGTTCCGCTTTCTCCATCTCTGTCAGTTCTGCCTCTTTAGCTTTTCTGGAAAGTTCATTTATTCTGGTCAATGTTGGAATCATCATCTTGATCTCTCTCCTTGTAATTTGGATTCAGATATTTTTCTTGGTGTCATTTTCCTTTGAATTAAATATCTTAAATTAAAGATAAATCATTTTTGAGTTATTGTCAACACTTTTATCAAAATGAAATAACAAAAGAAAAAAAGGCTCCATACGGAGTTTCCACTCCGATGTGAGCCCTTCTTAAATACCGTTATGTTAAACCAGCTTTTGACCACAGTTCGGACAGAAGTTGGCTCCTTCATTTTTGGCACCACAGTTGGGACAGAAGTTCGGCTTCTTGACCCCCTCAGAAGAAGCTCCTCCCTTGGGCGCGGATGGTTGATCCGTATTTTGGCCTGAACTGTTGTTATTATTATTTTGATTCTGGCCTTGATTCTGGTTCATGTTCTTCATCATTTCGTTAGCCATATTCATGCCCATCATCATGCCCGCCATATCCGATGCTGCGCCGCCGCCTTTCACCTTGCCGGATGCGATGCCATCCGTCATGCTAACCTGCTGGTATTTCTGCAGATTACCGATCATCTCATGCGAAGCGGTCTTCGTAATCATATCCTGAATCTCTTGTGGGTAATTGAAACTCATCACCTGGAATCCGGTAATGCCGATTCCGATGTCCATCATTTGCATATCCAGGTCTTCTTGTATGCCTTTTGCAATCTCCGACGCGTTCGCCTGCAGGTTGAACATATCCTTGCCCTCACGGCTAATCCACTTCATAAGCAGCTGATCCAGTACAGAAGTCATGCGAATTTTGACATCCTCGACCAGATAGCTCTGCTTGATGCCGGCAATTTTATCAATGAGCGTGACGTAGTCACTCACCTTGAAGTTGAACGTACCATTGGCCCGAATCGGCATTCCGCCCGGAAGCTGAGGTGTCGGAATCAGTACAGGACTTTGCGTTCCCCACCGAACGGTAAATTCCTTTGTATTCACAAACAGCACTTCGACCCGCATGCCGCTGTTGAACCCGAATTTAAACCCTTTTAATGTAGATAGAAACGGAATGATCTCAGAATCGATATTAAATGAGCCCTCATCTTCAAAGATTCCCTCAACCTTTCCGTTGTTCAAAAAGATCGCATCCTGACCCGAACGGATAATCAGTTTACTGCCCTTCTTGATCTCCCGGTTGCTCCATTTCCAAAAAATCATGTCGTCTCTGAATTCTTCCCATTCTACTACATTCGAAAATTGATTTTTGAAAAATCCCATACTCGTTCCCATCCCTTCTATGTGGTCCTTTATATGCTAAAAAGATCTACTGCTGCCGCTATGTGAATGGCCGCCTCGGGTGGTACCTCCACCACCGCCGCCTCCGCCGCCGTTGTTATTGTTTCTTTCTATTTTTTGTTTGGTGACCGTTGTACGGATATACCGATCCTGACGATCAATGACACTGGAGGAACCGGAATCCTCATATGTCGCTCGATTGACGGTAACCCTCCCTCCTGAACGGTAGGCCATCACACCAACAACGATTCCTCCGATTGCCAAGGATGCAGCGAGTTGAAACCAGGTTTTGAAAAGAATGTTATCCGGGTTCACACCAGGCTTAATTCCCATATATTCATAGGACAGGTCCAGATATTTTTCAAAAGCCAGTCTATAATTCCCGTCCGTTACATCCGGGGCTATTTTGGCTGTAATTTTAACAGCCCTCCCGTTGTCGATATACTCTTCTCCTTTGTAAAAGCCAGCCAAATACATTTTTCGATTGTACATATCAAGTGTCAAAATGACCGTGTTTCCGTGAGCCTTATCGTAACCGGGCGCTCGCTCGTCGTAGAAATCCTCCGTTAGCAATTCTTCATTCTTGTGCTCTTCATTATTAGAAGTAAAAATAATAAAATCCGTCTGTCTCTCGGCACCATATTCATTCGCCAGTGCATTCAATTCACTTTTCTCCTGCTCACTCAGCAGATTGGCCTCATCATAGATGAGATTTTTACTTTCGGCTGCCGAGGCGGTCTGAACCGTCAAAAAGGAGAATGCCAGACCAAACACCATCATTACCAGGGTGGTCACCATTGCAAGCTGTTTGGCCTGTTTCACAGGAATCCACCTCCCATCATCCAGGAGACCAGTTTCAAGGACAATAAGGACACGGCGGAAACGCCGGCGAACCATCCGGCCACTTTGGCTTTGCTAATCGGAGGTTTGCCGACCACCTTCCCCGTTTGACCATTCATGGCAAAGGTATATTGGGAACGATTGAAGTCATAATAGACCATCCATACGGGAAGCAGCACATAGTCTGCATTTTTAAGCGTCGTATCAATTTGTTTGTCCGTGTAACTCACACTGTTATAACCGGATACGGTTGAAGCGATATACGAATCAATATAAGATCGGGTCTTCTCCTTGGCCCGTGGATATAACTCTTCATCGGTATAGCTGTATTTTTCTGCAATGTATCCCGCAAGATACGGGGTTTTGAACTCTTTCAACTCGTTATAGGGAAACGGCTCCAGCTTATCCATCAGCTCATCCTTCATTTTCTCCGAAGCGTCAATGGGCAGGTTCACATAGTTGAGCCGGATTTTCCGATAAATATCAAAATGCTGTGTTTCCGTATAATGGTAGTCGCCTTGCGTGTAGGTTCGCACCTTGGTTCCGCGGCCGTGAACTTCGATGTTGTTATGTAACTCATATAACCAGAACGGCACATACATCCCGGTAATATTCTGAATCCGATCTGCGCTCATGAATCCGCTCGGGGTCAGCAGGCCGTTCCGGCACCACTTTTTGAATGCCTGCTTCGCCTGCTCCTTGCTGATGGAAAACGGAATAACCATGACGGGTGCCAGATCACCCGTCAGCCGATCGCTCAGCACAACAGCTGCCCCGCAAAAGCTGCACGTGGTTGCACTCGTCTCCGGTTCCGTGACGATATCCGCGCCGCAGCTGTTACAGTGATACTGCTTCACTTCATTTTCCGTGAACACCTGTTTCTTGAGCGGGTCCGGGATTTGCTCAATGTTGTCCTGTCGCCCACAGCTTGGGCAGGATAATGAACCTGTCGCGCTGTCAAAAACCATACCACTGCCACAGTTGGGACACTTGTATTCAATAACTGGCATCTGCTCACCTCAATATTAACGAAATATAATCGTATCCATCCTAATTATTCTTTAGCTTCTCCTGAATTGCTGTGAGTTCTTCCTCCGCACTCGGAGCTTTATTGTCACTATTACCCGCTTCCGCGTTCATTTCTCTCTCCAGCTGCGCAATAAGTTCATCCAGATCATCTTCCTGCTTCCCTGCCCGGAGCTCGGCAAGTGCCTCTGCTTCGTTCAAAGCCTGATTGGCCTTCTCTTCCATCGCCTGAAAAGCCGCGTTTGCTTTTCCTGCAGAAGCATTCCGTTCATTGGCCTGCTGCTGGGCTTTCGCCTCTGCCATTCTGCCTTTCAGCTCGGTATGTCTGGCTTCCAATTGTCCCAGGTCTGCTACCAATTTCTCATTCATATGCTTCATCATTTTGGCTTTCGCGGAGGCACGCTCATAAGCTGCCTGTAATTCGTTCATTTTGTCCGTCTGCTTCACTTTCTTCTCCAGAAAACTCCGCGCCTTATCTTCATCGCCTGACTCTGCCGACTTCTCTGCATACCGCTGCAGCTTCTTCATCTCAGCACTGCATTCGTCCAAAGCTCGCTTCGCCCTGCTCTCCTCCGTCAGAACAGCTGCCGTCTCCGCCTTCACCTGACCCAGATCGCTGCTCAGACTCCGCATGTATTCATTCACAGTCTTCTCCGGATCTTCCGCCCGAGCCAGCAAGCTGTTCACATTGGCCTTCATCACGTCCCTAAACCTCGATAAGATTCCCATTTGACGTTCCTCCTCCGAAAAGTTTACATATACCCTATAATACATGAATTCCGGGAACGGGGTTTCATTCCTCTGGATTGGACAGGGAACTCCCAAATGAAAAACCATCAGCTTATGCTGATGGTTTCTTGCATATAGCCATTTCCATTCTTAGCGATATGGATATCCGGATCAGGCGGGAAGACTCTCTACCGCCGTGAAGAATACATCCAGCAGCTCTACGCCAAAGTTTGCCTCAACATATTCAGTAATATGCTTCAGATCCTCTTCGCGTTGATACTCCAGGCATGGGCGACCTTCGCTCCAGAGTACTCTGCACGGAAACTCACTGACCACGCATTGAATGATATGATCCTGCTCTACCGTTTCACGAAATGCGGACATCGCATGACGCTCCTTTCTTCCCTTGCCATCGTTATGCTTATGTATTCATTTTGAAAAAATGGATTCCGAACTTCCGTGATAATTATCACACGGTATGGAGTGCAGCAAACAGCATGGCAATCCACTCTCTACCATCCTGCACCTGAAGCTGTCCTGAGCCAAAGGTGCCAATCCCTCGTAAGTTGGCTATAATAAGGGAACCATGAAATGAGATTTCTATAAAAGGCAGGAACATTATGCGTACACGAGTTCATATCATTGCTCCTTACGAATCCATGATTACTATTATACAAGAATGCATTCCCCGTTTTCCTCAATTATCGATTCAGTGCGATGTGGGAGACTTGGCCAAGGGGGCTGAACTGGCTTCACAAGCCGAACGAAACGGTGCGGAAATTATCATTAGCCGTGGGGGTACCGCTCAACTGATTAAGGAAGCGGTCACCATTCCCGTCATCGATGTGCAGCTGTCAGGATATGACATGATCCGTTCTCTTACACTTGCCAGCCAGTTTAACGGTAAAACGGCCATTGTTGGCTTTTCCAACATCACATCGGGTGCACAGTCTATCATTGATCTGATGGACCTTCCGCTCAAGGTATATACGATTCGCAGTTCCGAAGATGTTGCCAGGCTGCTGCTGGAACTGAAAGCATCCGGATACCGCCAGATTGTCGGGGATGTCATCACCGTAGATACCGCCAGAACCTATGGGCTCGAAGGATTACTGATCCAGTCCGGTAAGGAGGCCATTCTGCGCGCCCTTGAAGATGCCCAGTTGGTATTTCGCTATCTGAGCAAAAATCATGCCATATCCGTCATTCTAAATAATCTGGTCACACAGGAGCACCCCAATCTGCTTATTTTAGATGAACAGAACGATATCGTATTTGAGAACCTGACGGATTTCGAGCAGAACCCACTGACGGATAATTACATTCATTTGATTAATACCAATCTGGAATTTGAGCAATCCCAGGTTCAACATGTGTTCATGGTTGACGATTATCAGCTAACTGTTACGGCCTATGAAACGACGCTGAATAATAAGGGTTACAAAGTCTACACTCTCGAAAAGGGACTGCCTTACCACTTTGCACAATTTGGCATAACCACCTACACGGATATATCCATAGAGCCCATTGTTGCAGAATCACCAGCCATGCAGGTGATGTTGAAGAATCTTCGGGCACTGTATGAAAATCACGAACCCATTTATCTGCTGGGACATGCGGATTCAGGCAAATCTTTTCTCGTGAAACACATGCATCAGATGTACTCAGGTGGCGGGCTCCTGCTGCAAATGGATCTGTCCCAGGTACCTGCAGGTCATTTGCACAAAATACCGCTCTCCAAGGTCCGCAACGTGGAGATGAATCATATTGAAAACCGATTACATGATGAAGAGGTGACCTCATTCATTCAAACTTGTCTAAACAGGCAGATTGGCATATTCATTCTGGGAGAAGAGCCATTGAATCCGTTTTGGACGCTTGATATCGAGCTGAGTACCATGATTATGCCAAGTCTTGCAGAGAGGGTGGAGGATCTGGCTCCACTGATTCAGCAGTTCCTCACCGACTACTATCATAAGTATGGAACCGCTGCGGTGAAGATAAAGGAGGACGCCCTGCAGCTGATCCGGGAGCAGGTTCCACAGATGACAGTCAGCCAGCTGAAGCATCTTATCAAACAGGCTGCCCTGAATGAGCAGGATTATGTGATTTCTACGGACACCCTGTCCCGTTTGCTCCATCAGCAATCTGCCTCCAATACGATGAGGTTGAACGGTACGCTGAAAGAAATCGAGAAAGAAATTATTCAACATGTTCTGCAAGAAGAAAATAACAATCAATCCAAGGCTGCGGATCGCCTGGGGATTAACCGAGCCACACTTTGGCGCAAACTTAAAGAATAATCTTTAAGTTTGTGCTTTTTTTGTTGCCTAATATGTTGCATTATTAAACACTTAAGCAATTACTTTAAATTTACAGTAAATTATTGTTGCTAAAATAAACAATCTGAGATAAGATAGTCCCTGCAAGCGCTTCATGAAAACGATTACTCACTCAAAGGAGCTACTACTATGAACATTAAAGCAACATTAGATCGTATTCCTGGCGGTATGATGGTTGTCCCGCTGTTGCTTGGTGCAACGATTAACACATTCTTCCCCAATGCCTTGCGGATTGGTGGATTTACCGAAGCCCTCTTCGTTAACAGTTCAAGCACATTGATCGCTTTGTTCCTCCTGATTGCCGGAACACAGATTACGTTCAAGACAGCCGGCTCATCTGTCGGTAAAGGTATTACACTGCTTGTGTTCAAGTGGGCTGTTGGTGCAATATTAGGTTTGATCGCCATTTTCTTCGCGGATTCCAATGGATTATTCCTTGGTCTGGCACCACTTGCCATTATTGCTGCGATGACGAATTCCAACGGCGGACTGTACATCGCACTGGCCGGACAATACGGCAAAGAGGATGACAAGGCAGCTTATCCATTCCTCGCGCTCAGCGACGGACCTTTTCTTACCATGGTTGCACTCTCTATTTTCGGTGCAATGGGCTTTGCCAATGGCATGTTCTCCCCGATGGCTTTTGTAGCCGTACTGCTTCCACTGATCGTCGGTGTGGTTATTGGTAACCTGGATCGCAACTTGGCTGAATGGCTGCATAAAGGCAGTGACAAGCTCGTTCCATTCTTCGCCTTTTCACTGGGTATGGGAATCAACTTCTCGTCCATCATTCAAGGCGGACTAAGCGGCATCATGCTGGGTGTAATCACAGTATTGATCACTGGCGGCGTTGGCTACCTGCTCTTCAAAGCCATCGGCTGGAATCCTATTGTCGGAGCTTCGGAAGGTTCCACAGCGGGTAACGCTGTAGGTACACCTGCTGCCATTGTGGCTGCTAATGCTTCCTTTGCCCCTATTGCTGAAATTGCTACCGTACAAATTGCGGCAAGTGTCGTAACGACCGCTATTCTATTGCCGATCTTCATTGGTTTCCTATCCAAACGGCTGGAGAAATCAGGCGGCGTCGAGAAATACAATCAAAGACCGACCACATAAAGCAACGAACTTATCCTGAGCCGACATGAATTCACTTTTTTCTCAAGGAGGCGAGAACAGCATGAAATTAGCCATTATTGCAGATGATCTGACTGGTGCCAATGACAGCGGGGTTCAGCTTGCCCGTCATGGCTTGAAAACCAGTGTATTATTTAACATGGACGAGAATAATATTCGTCATTACGATGCTGTTGTTTTCGACACGGACAGCCGTTCCATTGCCTCGGATGAAGCTTATCAGCGCGTTCGTAATGCAGCCGAGTTTCTGACGAGAAATGGATTCGATACCATTTTCAAAAAAATGGATTCCACCATGCGTGGTAACATCGGAATCGAGATTGATGCTTTGTACGACGTGATTAAACCGGATTTCATGATGATTGCACCCGGCTATCCGAAAAACAATCGTACGATCCTGAGCGGGGTACATTACCTGAACGGAATTCCACTGGCTGACACCGAGATCGCGAACGATCCCAAAACACCTGTGACAGTTTCGTATCTTCCTGAACTGCTGAAGCTTCAGACGAAATATGAAGTAGGTGAGATCAGCGTATCGGATCTGGAAGCAGGCAAGGAGCATATCCAGAAGAAGTTAACCCAGTTCAAAGAAAATGGCATTCCATACGTACTTGTGGATTCAACCGAGGAACTGCATCTGGAGCAAATCCTGCAAATGACCAGTGCGCTGGAATATACCTTTGCATGGGCAGGCTCTGCAGGAATTGCCAACTATCTTCCCGGACATTTCAGTCTGGAGGGTAAATCAACGGAACTGACTATACCGGGGAATTCTGGACCGATTCTAACTGTCGTAGGCAGTGTAAACAAAAACTCACGTGCTCAGTTGAAGAAACTGCTTGGACAGACCAGCGTTTCTTCCGTTGCATTCCACTCCTTCAAAGCCGTATCCGCCGCAGCAGATCGGACAGAGGAAATGGAGCGTGTGTATAAAGAAGTAAAAGCCAAGTCTCTTGCAGGCCATGACGTTGTCTTGTATTCCACGGCAGAGCAGGTTGACATTGAACTGGCACGTGCCACGGGTGAAGCCCGCGGTCTGGATCATACCGAGGTCAGCAACGAAATCGTGCGGGCCATGGGCGAGATTTGTGCCAGATTGCTTGAAGAGGGCAATTTCAAGGGTGTATCCATGACCGGTGGGGACACCGCCAAGCAAATTTGCATGAAGTGGAATATTAGCGGCTTCGAGCTGCTGGACGAGCTTGAGATTGGTGTCCCAATATCCAAGTTTATCGGAATAGAAGACTTACATGTCATTACCAAAGCAGGAGGCTTCGGCACACCAGAAGTCTTCATCCATGCGATTGAAAAATTAAAAGGAGGGATTCCAGTATGAAACCCACAGTTGGAATTACAATGGGCGATGCTGCAGGTATCGGACCCGAGATTATTATGAAAGCACTAGGCCATCAGGAGGTCTACGACAACTGCAACCCACTCGTTATTGGTGATGCAAAAATATTGAAACGCGTTCTGCCCGTTATTGGATCAAGCTTGAACGTCAATGCCATTCAGGTGCCTTCAGAAGCCAAATATGAATTCGGCACCGTGGATGTCATTGATCTGGATCTAATCCCTGCCGATCTCGAATATGGAAAGGTGTCTCCTGTAGCGGGAGATGCAGCCTTTCAATTCCTGGCCAAGTCCATTGATCTGGCCAAAAAACAGCAGATCAACTCGATCTGCACTGCTCCTCTGAACAAGGAGGCCTTGCACCAAGGTGGACACCTGTATCCAGGACATACCGAAATTCTGGCCGATCTGACCGATACACAGGATTTCTCCATGATGCTGACGACGCCTAATCTGCGGGTTATTCACCTGACAACACACATGGGCTTGATCGATGCGATCGCCAGCATCAATCCCGAAAGAACCTACACGGTAGTTAAGCTTGCTCACGATACACTCAAAAAAGCAGGCTTCGAGAATCCACGTGTAGCGGTATGCGGTATTAACCCACACGCAGGTGAGAACGGCTTGTTCGGTAATGGTGAAGAAGAAGAAAAACTGCAGCCAGGTATCGAGCGTGCTAAGCAGGAAGGCATTAACGTGGTTGGTCCTCTCCCTGCGGATACATTGTTCTTCCGCGCAGGCCGCGGTGACTTCGATATCGTAGTTGCTTGCTACCACGATCAGGGACATGCACCGATTAAAGTTATGGGCATCGAAGAAGGCGTGAATATCACCGTTGGCTTGAAAGGCGGCATCATCCGCACTTCCGTTGACCACGGTACGGCCTTCGATATCGCTGGTAAAAACATCGCCGATGACAAAAGCATGCTGGCAGCCATTCGCTCTGCCATTGAGCTTGCCCCAAAAACGCAGATGTAACAGCTCGTCTTCAGGCTGTTGATGTTGAAGCAAAACAAAGCAGTGACTTTTCCTTGATGGGAAGAGTCACTGCTTTTATATTTCATGTACCCTGCTTGATCATATTTGTTTCATCATACTGCCTACCGTTCTACTCCCGCTCATACCAATATCCAGGAATGCCCCGCTCCAGACGCATCAATGCTTCGAGATAGAAATAATCGCCCCAGATCACATAGTCATCCGGTGAATCCCCGCCTCTGACGGAGTAGGAACCATGCTTGAGTAACCCTTCTTCGGTTTCGGCCCCATGCGTGGAATAATTTTGGACCAGAGACGCCATCGACTTCTGCACCGCATCCAGGAAGAACTGCCGTTCCGGATCGGATGGATCCATTCTCTCGGCGATCTCCAGTATCCCGCACGCAGCAATAGCGGATGCCGAGCTGTCACGCTTTGTTTCGGATGTCTGTGGTGCATCAAAATCCCAATATGCTACATGATCCTCCGGTACATGGGCAATAAAGTAACGGGCGAGACGCCTCGCTGTCTCGAACATCTCTGCACTTTGCAAATAACGACTGCATAACGCAAAGCCGTATATCCCCCATGCCTGCCCACGGGTCCAGGTCGAGCCATCATTATAGCCCTGATGGGTTCCTCCACGAATGGCTTCGCCAGTAGCCTGATCAAAATAGAAGGTATGATAGCTGGAATCATCTCCACGAACCAGAAAACGCCGGCTTTTCTCCGCATGGAGCTTGGCTGCGCGCCGATATTCTTCGTTATTTGTCTGTTCATACGCCCATAACAATAATGGAAGATTAAGCAGGCAATCAATAATAATCCGTCCTCCGTTGTTCACATCGCCCTTGCGTCCCCAAGCCTGGATCAGCCCTGACTCTTCCCGCCAGCGCTTCATCAGCATATCCGCAGCTTCCAGCGTAAGATCACGTGCAGCAGGATCACGTTCCACAACCCATTGGGCCTTGGAGGATAAGGAATAGAGGAAGCCTATGTCATGATGGTCAAAAATGCTCTTCCGTTCCATGCGTGTCCGGAAGTTATCGACGGTTCTAACGGCTGCCTCGCGAAACAGCGGGTCCTGGGTGTACTCCGAGCATAACCACAAAATGCCTGACCAGAAGCCTGCTGTCCATTCCGTGTTGTCATTCAGCACATAATGCTCATCCCCGTTACTTACATGGGGAAATCGATCCCCAAATCGCTCAATATTGCTTCTCGTGACTTGGAGTGCATCTTCAATGGCATCTTTCCACATGGAACAAGTCCTCCTCTATGAATCTATTGTTTTTCATCCTTCATGTTGGACAAGCCTGCTATTTTGCTTATATTGACCTGGCGTGATGCCCTCATATTTTTTGAAGACACGAATGAATGAATTACTGTTGAGAAACCCTACACGCTCGGATACGTCCTGAATGGTCCCTTCCTCTGCCTGGAGAATTCTCTTGGATTGTTCAATCCGATATTGGTTGATGTAATCAATCACGTTGATCCCGGTCTGCTCCTTGAAGTACTTGGAGACATAGGTGGGATGAAAGCGAAATCGTTCCGACAAATGGGTCAGACCCAGATTGACGTCTGCATAGTTCTCTACAATGAATTCAATTAGCTGATCCTTCAGCTCTTCATTGCGGGAACGCTTGCGTTCATTCACCATCTGACAGACGGTCTCCAGAATTCGCAGCAGCTCGGCTTCAATCTCCTCAAACGTCTCGCATGCAAACAATTGCCGAATCAGATCATTACGATGCGTCATCTCGTTCTGGTCATCTGACTTGATCTGTTCCGTAGCTTTCAAAATGGTACCAATTAACTCAAACATTAGGCAGCGTGCCAGTTCAACGGACAAGGGCTCTCCTGTAAAATTGGTCATAAGGATCTCGTTCATCACTTCGGTTGAACGGGCATAATTGCCTGTAGCAATATAGTTAATGAGCTGCCTCTCCAGATCGAGGGGGTAATATAATTCCTCTTTCGGCCTGCGAATCCGATTTTGGTCAATGATCTGCCCAATCCCCAGAATCAGGCGAAATTCAAGCGCATCCTCCGATTCCCGAAATCCGTCTGCAATCTCTGCAACGCCGTGATGAACTTCGCTTACTCCAACGGAGAAGTACACGCAAAACCGTGATCCGATAAAACGCTGGGCTTCCTCAATGGCACTGATCAACTGAGATCCGGTATTCTCCTCATATGCCCGAATGTTGATGAGGAATACGATCCTTCCATCAATATCTGCAGAATACACGTGACCCATGGAGCCTATCATTTCCTCCAGTACATTGGTCAGGATGAGCTGTACAAATTGGTCTTTCTCTTCCTGGTCCTGCTCGCGTACTTTTGTCCGGAACAACCCATCCACATTTTCAATGTGCAGGAGCAGTACGGCAAACGATGGGGTCTCGAAGCGAATACCAAGCCGTTCCAACGTTGCGGCAAACTCGTCACCTGCCTGAACCCTGCCCTTCATCAGCTTGGCAAGCAAATTGCTCCGCACTACGTTTTGCTGATCCTTGAGCCTGCTCGCGAATTGATCCTGCTCTTCCCAGGCCCGGACCAGCACCGATTGCAGAATGCCATATTCATCGTCCGGCTGCTCCAGTTTCCATTTGACCTTATCGGAGATAATGTTCATGATCCGTCCCAGTGGACGGTAGTTCCTCCTGGTGAACCACCAAGCAGCTACCCCACCGAGCAGAAGTCCAGCTGTCACACCTCCAATGGTAATATTACGGATGACCGTTAGCTTCTTGGCATAGATTCGGGTAGGTATGATCGATACATACTTCCAATCCTGGACCTTGGAAGAGATCTGGGACATGGTGACGGATTCACCGTTCCAATCGATTGTTCCCGTACTGACTCTCGAATCTTGGCCCAGATCCAGATCTCCACTCATTTTGTAAGGGGTTTCAAAATCTCCTGTAGAAAATAACATGTTCCCCTCATGATCCAGGATGAATACCGTGCTCTCTTTTTCCAGACGCACATTATCAATTGCCTGCTGGAACCGATTCGGGTCCAGGTTGACCACGAAGGTCGCTGGGCTATCGGCAGCACTCTGGATGGGGAACGGCTGCAGGTAGACAAGTGTGTCTTCAATACGCCGATCTTCGCTCCGAACCGCCATCTTCCGGAACTTGCTTGTATCCGTATCGTGCATAAGTCTGGTCCACGCTTCCTCGGTTATATCCGTGCCTTTGTAGAACATGTCATACAGATACGTTTTCTGAATAAGCGAAGAGGAAGACAGGGCAACGTCGGCGTCCTTGATGTAAATATATAATTCGCTAATTAAGCCGTTTCCGACACGTGTGGACTTCAGGTTTTTGATAAGCTCAAGTCCCATTAACCTCCACCGGGCATCCTGTTCAGTCGCATGGTTAATGAAGCTTGTTAACTGAGAGTCGGCCATTAATTGATTGCTAATGCTGCCAATATCGCCAATCTGGTTATCGATCGTCTCCTGTACCTGGGATAGCAGCACCATGTTGGAGCGATTCACTTCTTCCTCAAGTAAGATGCGGGACTCGGCAAATACAGCTGCACCGATCACTATCGGGATGAGCAGAATGACCATGTAAGAAATGCTCCAGGACAACAGGATGCTTTTCTTCTTCATGAGTCTCCTCCTCACATGTTGGTATGGCATGGCCTACGACTGATTTATTCTTTGATTGCTCCGATCATAACACCTTTGACAAAGTATTTCTGCAGAAAAGGATAGATAAACAAAATAGGGAGCGTGGCAACCATGACCGTTGCATATTTTACACTTTCCCCGATGGCCTCTTTGTCTACGGCTGACGCGCCTGTCGTCATGGAGTCCGTACTGTTCTGGATCAGGATTTCGCGCAGGACCAGCTGAAGCGGAAACAGATTTCGATCCCGGATGTACAGGATTGCACCAAACCATGAATTCCAATGGCTCACCCCATAAAAGAGAATCATCACCGCAATCACCGGCATGGACAACGGCACCACGATTCGCCAGAGAATGAGCATCTCTCCCGCCCCGTCCATGCGGGCCGATTCCAGCAGGCTTTCCGAGATTTCCTGAAACGAAGTCCGCATAATAATGAGATTATAGCTGCTAATCAGACCCGGTACAATCAGAGCCCACAGGCTGTTCCCCATATGAAGCGTATTGTTGATCAACAGATAGGATGGAATGATGCCTCCGTTAAAAAACATCGTAAACACAATCGCCAGCATGATCGGATTGCGGAGCATGAAGCTTTTGCGAGACAGGGTATAGGCCCCCAAAATGGTGAACAGCAGATTCAGTGCCGTACCCACCACGACGATGAATATGGTGTTTCGGTATCCGGACAGGATGTTCGGGTTGCTGAGAACCAGCTTGTAGCTTTCCAGAGTCAACCCTTTGGGAAAGAGCAGCAGACCTCTGTGGGCCATGAGCTGACCTGAATCGCTGAACGACGCATTCAGCACATGCAATAGCGGATACAAGGTCACAATAATCAAGCCTGTCATCAGGATAGCGTTGGCACCGCCAAACAGCCGCTCCCCGAGTGATCGTTTTATTTTCATCTGAACTCCCCTCCCTCACCTCATTCCTGACTAGAATAGCTTGGTATTGGATATCGCCTTGGACAGGCGATTGGCACCAATGAGCAGTGTAAAGTTAATGACGGATTGGAACAGGCCTACTGCAGTCGTATAGCTGAACTCGGCACTTTCGCTAATCCCTTTACGATACACAAATGTAGAGATGACATCAGCCGTATCATAGACGTTTGGATTGTAGAGCAGGATGATTTTTTCGAAACCAATTTCCATCAATCCGCCAATACGGAGAATCAGTAGAATCAGAATCATCGGAATGATACCGGGCAATGTAATATGCCAGACCTGGCGAAGGCGACTCGCTCCATCCACATTCGCTGCATCATAGAGCTCGGGATTGATACCACTGAGCGCGGCCAGATAAATGATGCTGGAAAACCCAAGCTCCTGCCAGATGGATGAAGCCGTATAAATCGTACGGAAATTGGCCGGATCACTGAGAAGCGCACTGCTCTGACCGCCAAAGTAACCAATGATGGTGTTAAACAGTCCATCCCGGGATGAGAAATCCACAATCATGCCGCAGATGACCACGATGGAAATAAAGTGTGGAATGTAGGAGACGGTCTGCACAGTGCGCTTGAATATTTCGTTGCGAATCTCATTGAGAAGCAGTGCAAGCAGAATCGGTGCGGGGAAGCCAAATAACAGCTGATAAAAGCTCAACACAAGGGTATTCTTCAGGATTCGCCAGAAATAGTAACTCTGAAAGAAATCCCGGAAGTGCTGCAGTCCCACCCAATCACTACCCCATATGCCTTTGCCCACCGAGTAATCCTTGAAAGCAATGATCGCTCCGTACATCGGCAGATATTTGAAGATGAGAAAATACAAAACGACGGGAAGAGCCATCCAATAGATCGCTTTATTCTTTTTATAATTGAGCCATAACAAGGAAAGCTTGTGCGACACCTTCTCCATCCCCCTTCCTTATTTATTCGAAGGAGAGCGTCCGCGAGTCAAATAGGCGTTCCCCCACGGACAGCTTCTTCGTTATCTGGCGTTGTAGCGGTCCAGCGCAGCCTGTTGAATCTCAATGGCCCGCTTGACGTTGAACTTGTTGATCTGATCGACAAACTTGTCAAAGTTCTCAATCGGCTCGACCCCAATGACAAACTTGATGAACATTTCATCCCGGTACGTTCCAATGTCGCTCATGATTTTGCTGTATTCCGTGGACTCTTCTGTTGTCAGACTGGTAGGAGGAAGCCCTACCTTCAGTGTATTCTCGCTGTATTTGGAGAAAAGAATGGCGGCATCCTTCTGCTGCTGGAGCTGATAATACTGCTCATTGTACCGGTCGTCATCCTCACCCACGAAGGGATAGTTCGCAATAAAGTGTTTGGCCATCGCTTGGGCAACCGACAATCCATCCGGATTTTTCAAAATCTCATCGGTATAGGTCGGGTAACCGTCCTTCATCGTATACGTGAGACCTTCCACTCCGAAATTTTTCAGCATATGCCCTTCTTCACTGAAGAAATAATCGAGGGCTTTGACCGTTTCCTCCGGGTGCTTGTTGCTATTAGTGATCACAACGCCGCTACTGCTCCACTCCCAGGAACGCCCGGTAAACATCGGCTCATCGCCCTTGTTCAGCACTGGATATTGCACAGCTGTCAGGTTGGCGTTCGGATCGGTTTCCTGCAGAGCGGGCAGGTAGCGGCCCACACCTCCACCGATGAAGGTGAAAAACGCACCCGCCTGACCGCTTAAAATTTTGGCATCGTATGTCTTCTGATCATTGGTAGCAAAATCGGGATCAATCAATCCCTCCTGGTACCAGCGATGAAACATCGTCAGGAATTCCTTGTATTCTGGCTCGATTGGTCCATAGACTACCTTGCCATCCTTCAAGAATGTATTGTTGGTGATGCCATAAGCCTCCAAATAGGTCGGTGCAGCTGGCCCCATCGTAGTCATCTTGGGTGGTGCCCCGAACAGCAGTGGCGCGGAGACGCCTTTTTTCTCTTTGAACGCTTTAAGCACGGTCTCCCATTCACTCAGCGTTTCCGGTTTCTCCAGCTTCAGCTCATCAAGCCAATCCTGACGGATGAATGTGCCGCCGAAGGTTTTATATTCCCCCAGACGCAGATGCGGTATGGCATAGATATCTCCGTTGTCGGCTTTTAACTGTTTGGCGACTTCAGGATTCTCTTCCAGGATCTTTTTCAAATTGGGAGCGTATTCATCAATGAGTTCGTTAAGTCGAATGATGATGCCATCATTGAACAGCTTGGCGTAATCGCCATTTACAAACATGGCATCAGGCAGTTGATTCGAGGCAATCATGACATTGAATTGTTCGGTCTCGGCACCCACCGCGGGATGCTGAAATTCGATTTTGGTATTTGTCTTCTTCTCCCATTCCTTGATCGCCGTGATTTCATTCATGCTCTTGAGCGTGATGGAAGCATTCGTGTTCATTGACATCCAGATCGATATTGGCGTAGGGCCATCTCCCTCTGCCACACCCGCGTTTCCATTGTCTCCTGCACAGCCTGCAAGGACAGTTAATCCCATCATCAGGCAGATTCCAATTGCCAGCCGCTTTCTCCATGACCGTTTCATCGCTTCACGTCCCCCCATGTGTTCGTGTAAGATGTCGGACCCTTGGTGCTGAGCCCTCTTCATAAAGGTACTGCCTGACCGCCATTATGGCTATCCTCCATTCTTGCTGAGATATCCAAAATTTGATATTTCCTTATCCGGCGCAGAATTTGCACATGCAGGCAAAAGATCAAGATCATATGAGCAGTGATAACAGCGAGCGAAAAATACCAGACAATCCCTCCTGTAACCATCAGGCAAATCATTTAAAGGAAGAATGCGATCGACCAAGCCTGTTTCCAAAACCTTAGGGTATTTGACCAGTCGCCCCCAAAAATAAGGAATACACTAATATCACATCTTTCTTGAACGTGTTCGGTTTTCCATAAGGAGCATCAACAAACCTGAGGGAGGAAAATAGCATGGCGATCCGCTACAGCGTCATTATCCCAACCTATAACCGGGCCCATCAGTTATCGCTTACACTGGCGGCTTTTGAAGCACAGACTTACTCAAAACATCTTTTTGAAGTTATCGTGGCTGATGATGGTTCAACGGATGGAACGAAAGAACTGGTTGAAGCTTATCGCGCTTCATATTCGTTGACCTATGTATCCCAAACAGAACAGCGCGGCAGATCTGCGATCCGTAATCTGGGGCTCCAGTATGCCAAAGGGGCATACGTTATTTTTTGCGATGCTGACTTTCTGGCACTACCCGAGTTTATTCGAACCGTGCGGCAGTATCATCGTAAAAATCCCAGAGCCGTGGTTTCTGGCTTTCCGCATTCTTTCGACGGTTCATATACCCACTACTATCCGGACTTTTCCCCAGAAGAGAAAGAACATTGTCATGCGGTCCTCGCAGCATCAAACTCATGGCGACCCGAACTAGAAGCTGCCAACGAAATTGTCCCGTTGGTAACACCCGCAGATATCATTCATCATACAGATGCTTTGTCACGAGTGGTTTTCCCATCCAAAATGCCGCCGGGTGTCATCAAACAATTTGCGAGCACAGATGTAGCTCCCTGGATGGTATTTGTTACTCGGTGTGTATCCGTCCGGCGTAGTCTGCTGAATCGCGTTGGGGGTTTCAATGAAAGGTTTGTACTGTATGGCCTTGAAGACTGGGATTTGGGCTACAGGCTGCACTGTATGAAAGTGCCTTTCTATTGCATCAAAGAGGTCGTAGGCTATCATCAGGAGCACCCAACCCACTTCCGGGGGGATGTGCTCAATACGGAGAATCTGCGAATCATGTTGGAAACCTATGGCTTCAATGATTCCGCACTGAATTTATTTTGCGTTGTGCCTCCATCCGCTGACCTAGAAACATACAAGAATACACTGAGGATCTTGCGCAAAGGGTTCCGGTCCAGAACGACACGTTCTTCCGCACGATTGTTAAAAAGGACACTACGAATTGCAGCCAAACAGTTCTTACTCCAATCTGATGCAGAGGCATACAAAAAATCATTAGCTAAAATACAGCGAAGAGCAGCAGGCAGGAAAAGCAGAGTGGCTCGTGTTTTACGGGATATGGTGCAAAGGTCTGAAAAATTGGTGGAGTAGGTTAGGACTCACGTTAGAAGCTGATAAAATACGGATGGGTTGAAATTCAATTCTTCTTTTCAAATAAAACACAACAAAAAGCCTCCTATCTGCATCTCTGCAGATGGGAGGCGACGTATCCTACATACTCGTTTTTCTCACCCTTATGGTGAATAGTACGGTTTCATTAATTACTTTAAAACTCTTCGTATTCGCTCGGGTCCTGTCCCCATAACCGTCCATCTTGACGATTGAACGACGAGATCACTTCCATCTCCTGCTCGCTCAGCTCAAAATCGAAGATATCGATATTTTCCTTCTGGTGTTGAAGGGAGCCTGCTTTCGGAATTGGAATGGAACCCAGCTGGGTATGCCAGCGCAAAATAACCTGGGTACCCGTTTTCCCATGAGCTTCCGCGATGCGGAGGATCTTCTCATCCTTCACCACATCCTGCACGGCATCATTGCCGCGGCCAATGGGACTCCAGGATTCATTGACAATACCATGCTCCGAATCCTTCTTCCGCTGCTCCGCCTGGTCAAAAAACGGATGCAGCTCGATCTGGTTCAGACTTGGGGCTACCCCAGTCTCCTTAATCAGACGCTCATTATGTTCAGGCAGGAAGTTACTAACTCCAATGGAGCGGATATATCCACGTTTCTTCGCCTCAATGAGTGCCTGCCAGGCTTCTACATACTTATCCTGCTTCGGATTCGGCCAGTGAATGAGATATAGGTCATAGTAATCCAGATCTGCTCTGTATAATGATTCCTCGATGGCTACGATTGCCTTATTATAATCGTGATAACGCCCAGGCAATTTGGAAGAGATCAGCAGTTCTTCTCTCGCAACAGAGCTCTGCTTGATGGCCTTTCCGACCGTCGCCTCGTTCTCATAGTTATAGGCCGTATCAATTAATCGGTAACCCACATCCAGCGCAGATACAATGGATTTAACGCCCTCTGCACCTTTTAAGCTATAGGTACCAAACCCAATTGCCGGTACTTTCAAGCCATCATTCAACGTATATTCCGGAATTCGATGATTCATCTGAAGACTCTCCTTTGCTAAAAAGGTATACGAAGCGATATGGAAAATTAGTTAGTCCCTCTCGTTTATTCTACCCCTCCATGCACGATTGAATCAATTCTTTCCAGACGGTACAGGCCTTCATAATGCATATGAGCTGAACTCAGTATCCTTTGGTATTCCTATTTTAGTAGCCACGTGAAAATTGCGGGCTTTCCTTAAGCTGAACGATATCGTGACCCGTTGGGTTTTGAAAAGCACGAAGACCAAACGTTGGCGCCACGGCAAAGATGTGGTCAAAGATATCGGCCTGCACCGATTCATACACTCCCCAGGTGATATCATTGCTGAATGCATAGATCTCGAGCGGAAGTCCATTGTCTCCCGGTGCTAGCTGTCTCACGATCAACGTCATATCCTGATGAATCTTCGGATGATTTTTCAGATACTGATGGATGTATTCCCGGAATACCCCCACATTCGTGAGCTGTCTGCCGTTTACTTTGCTCTCCGTATTAATCTGATGCTCCATATTATACTCGTTAATTTCATGCATTCGCGTAGCGATATAGTCCGTAAGATAGTGGATCTTCCGGAATTCCTCAATCATGTCTTCGGTACAAAAGGTGATACTGCTTGTATCAATATAGACACTTCGCTTAATCCTTCTGCCGCCAGATACCTGCATGCCTCTCCAGTTTCTGAACGAGTCCGATATCAAGGCATAACTCGGAATCATCGTGATCGTTTTATCAAAATTTCTTACCTTAACCGTATTGAGTGTTATGTCAATGACATCACCGTCTGCATTATACTTCGGCATCTCAATCCAGTCGCCAACACGCACCATGTCATTCGATGACAATTGAACGCCTGCCACGAGGCCCAGGATGGAGTCCTTGAAGACCAGCATCAGCACAGCCGATAACGCACCAAGCCCACTGAGAATAATCAACGGATTCTGACCGATAAGGCTCGAGATGACGATGATGCCCCCGATGATGAAAAGAATAATCTTGGCAACCTGGATATAACCTTTGATCGGCCTGATCTTGGATACTTCATAGGAACGATATATGTCATCAAACACATTGAGCAGCGCATTAAATACAGTGATGGTTACTACAATCATGTAGGTCATCGCAGCCTTCTCGATCAAGGCCTGATAGGATGGAAAGACGTAAGCAGAATAATAGATAATAATGGCTGGCACGAGATGCGACAGCTTGTGGAACAGCTTTTTCTCCACAATGATATGGCCCGATTTGTACCGATTATTATTGACGATATGATGGATCGTCTTCAGCACGATTCTTTTGGCAATATAATTCGCCACGATGGAGACCACCGCTATAAAAATAACCATGATGATGTTTGAAAGAATGCCAATGGTTTGTTCACTCATGCCCGTTCCGTCTAGTTGTTTTTTGATAAAATCCATTGTTTCCTCCTAACGCAGTCTAGTCTAGCTTTTCATTATAAATGACTCTTTGATACGAAGCAAAATTCAAGATAAGAGACACTATATAAGGGTATGCTAGTTTGTTGGAGTTAAGTATTAAGAGTAGATATGAAGAATAAACGGCATTTTATAATTAAAAATATCCAATTATGTTAAACTATACTTACTTATATTTTTCAACAGGAGAATGAATGACTTGAGAAAATACATTGGTTGGGTTTTCGTATTAGGCCTCATTCTAAGCATAACTGCTGCCTGCTCTTCGAATGAGAGTGAGTCTGCGATTACTCTTGATGATATTGTCACCGAGTTCCAAGAGGCTGGTCTTAAGGTCGAAACTCCAACGCAGACTATCAGTGAGGAACACGCATTGGCTAACTTAGGTTTTAAAGATGTGCAGCGCATTTTGGTGCCAGCTCTGGGTGAAGGTGAGGGTGGGTATCTATTCTTGTTTGAGGATAAAACCGATCTTGAGAAACTGAAGGATTTTTACGAGGAACCCGGAAAATCAACGCTAATGCCTAATTCGCATGCCTATGCCCAAGATAATATTCTTTTGCAGATGAGTGACCAAATGAGTCAAACCGAGTTTGATCGATATGTAGAGGTTATTAAGGGTTTATGAGGAAGTAGATGGCTCATCAATAGTTAACAGGTTGCGCTTCATATAAACAGAAAAGCCACCAACCAGAATTTCTGGCTGATGGCTTTCTTGTTGTTTCGCTCTAATGGAGGCAAGGGGAGTCGAACCCCTGTCCGAAGATAACAACACATAAGCTTCTACGGGTGTAGTCACAGTTTTGATGTCACCCTAAATTCGTTATTAACATCTACACCAATTCTATGTATAAATAAACTGTTCTGTCGGACTGCGTACGTTTCTTTAAACTCTCCAAATTCATGATTATACTCATCATTCGCGACCATCCTAATATTTTCAATAGTAATACAACCTACCTCTCTTCTATTGTTAACAAATTTCCTTAAATTATTTACGTCACTAAATCCATTAGTTATTCTTTCGTTTGGTGCTAGTTCATTCTCAGCAATAATATCTGTTAGTGATTTTATCCCTGCATACTTTATAACACCCACAATTTTTTCACTAGCATTTTTGTACCCCACTACAAAATAGTCTCCTGATTGTGGCTTAGCTTTTGATGCTATTTTTTCAAAAGGCCAGTAACCATTTGGCCACATAAATGTAGCACCTATAACTTTATTTAAATCTGAAGCTACTTGATCAAACCAATTACTATTACCTGTTAGTAGATATTGTTGAACCACCTTCGACTCATGAGCTTTTAGCTTACTATTAGAATTTTTATGTATGTCCTCATTAAAATTAATTGGCTCCTCATCTTGTATTTCTTTAACCTGTGTTTTGTAGTCATTATAGGTTCTAAAAATAGAATCAGCCAATCTAGTTCCTGTAGATACTAGCTTAGAAAGAACACGAATTTGTTCCTTACATGCAACACTATCAATTGATTGGGGATAATTAATCGAGTGATCAATTTCTCCCCAGATCTCTTCAAAAAGCGTACGAACTTGAATTTCACAAATAATAGAGGTATCATCCTTTTGTTTTACTAAATAATGAATACTTGTGTAATAACTCTCCTTTTGTTCACATTGTATACCTAAACCACTAAAAAAATTAACAGTTTCTGGATCCCAAGTATAAGCTTTCGGCGGCTCCACAAAATACCAATCTTTCGATCTAACCTTATTCATTATTTTTTCATGTATAATTGGAAACTGATCCTGATATAGATGGAGTATGCGTAAACCAGCCAAATCGGTTACTCTACTAAATAAATTATTAACATTTATCGGATTACCAGTGGAACTTTTCCGATTAACTTTCTCGGCTAAATGATCCTCGTCTTTTAAACGATACTTTATAGAATGAATAACTGATTGGCTCGTCTCATTAATTGGAGGATCTAATTCAAAAAAATCCCGTATTGAGTTCAAAAAAAGTTGAAATTGTTTTTTTTCTCTCCGATACAAATCTATACATTCAATAATAAGTTGATCTTTATTCATTAATGAGACACTCCTCGTCTTAAATTTATGTCTAATAGTACTTCTTCAATAATAAACAAAAATCCTGCATGCCCATTTAGCTCCAATAAGTTTAATAATGTTATTCAATTTACTCAATAGTAGTCCTTCACAAAGACTTTATACATATACAAAAAAAGTAATCATACCTTTATCAGGCATAATTACTTTTTTATATGAGTCGAACCCCCTTCCGAAGATAGCGAGATCTAAGCTTCTATGGGTGTAGTCACAGTTTTGATGTCACCTGAGTATCAATATCTAACCAAAACAGATTTAGCTCAAGCAGATATGAACTCCACAAAATAGATCAAGTCACCCTGAGTGATTTCTGCAACAATTAGAGGCTCATATGTATTATCAATGATGGTAACCTGGTCTGCGATGGCCAGAGCGGGTCTAAGGTTCTGCAATGACTGACCGTATCCAAACAAATATCCTCTTCAGCAATCCAAAGTCCTCCTGCTCGACACGAGAAGCTACACGGTCTATATGCATTTGTACATCTTATAGGTCGATGTAACACACAACAATTTCATAGCGGTTTTCTTTAGCAATTTCCATATGTTTCAAAACCAATGGTCCAGATAATGTTGTTTCAATAGCAAAGTTTTCGCCACTTTTTTCTGAGTGATCGGATTCTTTTCCCAGCATCCCTTCCAGCAGAAAGGTCAGCACTACGCGGATCCTCTGGCTTTAACTGTCTTGCAATCTGATCTGGATCAACCAACTTGCCAGCCAATCTCTCATTTGCATGCTGAGAGTACTTTTCCCTGCTCCATTGGTTCCAGTAAACACATTCATAACTGGTTTTATTTCACTCATGATACTCGAATTCCTGACGTTTACCGGCCGCATCAAAAGTAATTTCAAATTTATTACCTTCAGCATCTTCACGAACACGTTTGTTATTCTTTATATAATAAATAGAAGCGCCTGATTCTTTGGCTTGCTTCCGTGCATGTTTATTCGCCTTTTATAAAATTTCTTGGAGCTGTTCTCGATTATTAAACATCTTGAGTCCCCCAATCTAAATTAATCAACATTATATCATAAATAAAAAAACCACCAACCAGAACAACTGGTTTCGCTCTAATGAAGGCGAAGCGTGGCTGTTCAAAACCACAATTCGCCAATGCGTGGTTCCTGTGTGAGCGCCAAACAACTATCCATCTTTATACACTATGCCTGCCAAGTTGATCAGTAATTGCCTTCGCGGCGGAATAATCAAAGCTCCAGGCCTAGGCTCTTGATCAACCTTCGCTTCCTTTAGCAGGACGCAGATGATTTTCTTGTGTAGAAAACTGACAAAGCTCCGTGAACCTTCGGTGCGGGAACTTCCCCTGATTCGTCTCCAGAAATTCGATAACCTATTCCTCCGTGCGGTTCGGCATCAAATTGATAGATAGATAGGGTGTTCCCTTTCGCGAGATGAACGGCTGCCGTCCAGCCAAGCTGTAGTATCGGTGGGACTGGAGAAGCCGTAATCGGTGTAATGTATTCCGCCCTGTTTCACTGCTTGCGACTTTGCCGTTCACGAGGATGTCGGCTCATCCTTGGAGTTTTGTAACGGAAATTGCCTTCTGATATGGATATTTCACCTTCAATTGCACGAGGGCCGGAACAGGCTCCCCCAAGGAATGCCCCATTTGCTGGGCGATTGTATATCCGGACCCATCCGTCCCCGCATTCCGGCAGGTAAGACCACCCGTACAGAGAAACAGATATTCGCTAGTGTAGCCCACCTGCTCCTCTGTTTCCGTTCGGCATGTAATTTTAAATTGCGGATGGTCTGCAGATACGGTGACATCGAGCACTTTGTTTTTAGGTATACCGGAATGTTCAGCTCCTCTAGAGCAAGCTCGAAAATATCCACCACAGATACCGCCTGTAGTGACATCGAGTACATTAAACTCTCTTTTAATTTCGTAAGCGGCAGCCCGAGCACATGAAAAAAATCAATGGTTTGACCGATGCCGAATTGTTGTAGCACTGGCAGCGTAAATTCAGCCTGCCTGCTGAATACCTGCGCGACAAAGCCACCGCTTCGTTATCCGTATCCATCACAGTGGAATCGTTCGTAATATTACAACAACCGTCGCCTGTCATGGAGATTATCTTCCCAATCCGGTCATTCCCCTCCAGAACGGCGGTATCAATACCTAAATCTCACGCATTAACGGCGGCCATGAATCCTGATGCGCTTGCGCCAATTATAATTAATTTGTGGTGCAATACAGTCTGATCATCATGCATAGTTAGTCAATGTACTCCTTGTCCAATGAATTTATATATAGAAATGTGAAGTTTGATTTTTCAAAAGATATTGTACTTATTAAGTATAACATAGGATTATGCACCGCATAATCCTATTAAAATTCCCCTTAAAACACGTCTATTACAATTATGTCCTAAATATAACGAAAACACCATCCTTAATGGATGGTGTTCAGGTTGGTGGAGGTGAACCCCAGCTTAGCAAAAATACAATTGGCGTCATCATATAAGCAAGGATTTACCTAATATGCAAAAGGACTTTGTGAATAGTCTTTAGAAATATCCTCCGCATTACGGTTGATATGGTCGATGATATCTAAAATTCCTCGAGCCTTTGGAAGCTGGTCCTTGAACACAACCATGATGCCACCTATTGAACTAAACGGATCTTGCTGCAATGCTTGGCGTTCTAATGTGCCATTCTTAACGATGTAGTCAATGATCAACTCAA
Source organism: Paenibacillus pabuli (assembly GCF_039831995.1). Classification (NCBI taxonomy): domain Bacteria; kingdom Bacillati; phylum Bacillota; class Bacilli; order Caryophanales; family Paenibacillaceae; genus Paenibacillus; species Paenibacillus pabuli. Next base: position 1,015,731 of record NZ_JBDOIO010000005.1, on the reverse strand, counting down.
CGAATTTCGTTTGTTGTAAGTTCAAGTTCTGTTCAGAAATAAATGTTGAAAATGCTTTAACAGCAGCTTGGCGGTCAAGACCGACAATTTTACGAACAAGCTTTGTGACAGGGGTATCTCCATAGTCTTTTTCGTACTGTTCTTTGGAACCAAGTTCACTCCACAAAATTTGCTCTAAGTATTCTACATCTTGCTTCGTTAATGGTTTATTGTTACGTAGCTTATATATCGCTAATGTAGCCTCATGTTGATGCTCTTTTAAGTAATGCTCTACCTTTTTACGATAGCTTTGTAAGTCATTCACATTATAAATCGACGTATTTTCTGCAACAGTTAACACTTCATCTTGGAAATCCGTGTAGTAGATTTTCTGACCCGAACGCTCAATATAGCGAATTAAATCGCGTAGTGCAATACGTACCCTTTCTAGATCAACAAGCGAAACCTCTTCCCAAAATTCCATCGTCCGTACATCATCAATCAAATCTTTTTGTGCTAATACTTGTGGAATTGTCCCCAGTTTTGAAAGTGCTTCGGCTGTATCGATAACTCGGCGAATTGGCTTTGTGGCATTATTCGACTGCAAACTTGCTAATTCAATCGTTAGCATTAAAAGATCAAAGCGTTTGGCTAACTCATCATCTTCAATCGGTGTAATCAACGTTGAAATATTTTCTTTCACTTCATTGGTCTGCACGACTGATAAAGCTCTCCAGATCTCCTTATTTTGATACCTGTGCACATATTGTAAGTATTGGTGCACTCGAAAATTCTCATCGTCTAATGCTCGGACATCCGATACAATTTCCTCCAATAGCTGTTCTCGATAAGATATAAACGGTGCTTCTTGATATTGAATTGATTGTAATTCACGTACAATGTCAACCTTTGTATTAAATAACCTTTCTGTTAACGTTTGAGTTATTTTGGCTTCTTCACCTTTTTCGTTCACACGGAAATATTCAAAATTTCTCAAATAATCAAATATTAAGAAGTAGCTCTTATTCAATCCTGGTCCAAATAAGTCTTCACGAAGACGTGTTCCGCGTCCAATCATTTGCCAGAACTTTGTTTTTGAACGCATTTTTTTAAAGAAGACTAAGTTTAATACATCCGGCACATCAATTCCCGTATCTAGCATATCAACCGAAATAGCAATTTGTGGCATCTTGTCTGGGGTTGAGAAGTCATCTATAAGCGTCTGATAATATTCCACACTATAATCGATTACTTCAGCAAAATCACCACCGTATTTTGAGAATTTCAAGTCAAAGCGTTTTTTGATCTCCATCGCATGCTTGTGGTTTTTGGCGAAAATAATAGTCTTCCCTAACTTGTCTCCACCTTCAACCTTCAAGCCATATTCCATTAAGTCATTTAACACATGATCAATTGTGTTCTTGTTAAATACAAAATGATTAATGGCTGAGCTATCAATATCCTTTACTTGCGGTTCATCTTCAAAAATCTCTTCAAACTCTTCTTTTTCTTCCTCGGATAAATTATCATAACGAATACCATCATCTAAAATTCTCAACGTGGTTTCTCGTGTACGATAATCAACTAAGTAGCCATCCTCTACAGCCGTCGCTAATTCATAGGCAAAGGTCGGTACGCCGTTTTCTAAATCAAAAATCGTGTACGTATTTTTATCAAGTTCATCCTTTGGCGTTGCGGTTAAACCGACAAGCATCCCATCGAAATAATCGAAAATGCTTTTATACTTCTGATAGATTGAACGGTGTGATTCGTCAATAATAATTAAATCGAAATGCCCTATCGTAAATAAACGGTTGCCGTCCTTACGCTTCACTTCATCAATCGCATTCATCATCGTTGGATATGTCGAGAACACCATACGGGCAGCTTCGGGGTTCGAATTTTTTTCAAGCATATTGCTTAATGATAAGTTCGGAAGAATTGTGTTGAAGTTACGAAACGCTTGCTTCACTAAAGATGTACGATCCGCAAGAAACAGTACATTTTTCACCCAATAATTTTTAGTTAAAACATCGACTAATGAGATCGCTGTACGTGTTTTACCACTGCCTGTTGCCATAACGAGTAAGCCTTTCCGTTGGTTGTTACTGAACGTATTACAAATCGCTAGAATCGCTTTTTTTTGATAATATCGGTTTGTAATATCCTCATCTATTTCAATATTCGTTAAAGGATGCTTGATTTGGCGACGGTCGATTAATAATTGTAGCTCATCTTGTGTATAAAATCCTGACACTTTACGTGCTGCATATTGATCATGCCAAATATGCGTTTCAAAGCCGTTTGTATAAAAGATGACGGGCCGTAACCCTTGTATCTGCTCTACACAATCTGCATATAGTTTTGCTTGGTTACGTCCTTGTTTGGGATCACGTGAAGTACGTTTCGCTTCAACAACAGCTAATATTTTACCATTTGTACCGCGTAACACATAATCTACGTAACCTTCACCTTTTGCATTTGGCATGCCTGTTACCGGATATTCTTCCTCAACGTTTCTACCAATTTCCCAACCAGCTAACTTTAAATCTAAATCGATATAGCGTTTACGCGTCTCAAATTCTGAAATCATATCGACATCAAAATTGTAATCTCGTTGTGAATCTACACGATTAGCGGTAAGTTGTGCCCGGAGTTCTTCATTCTGCTTACGAAGCTCTTCAAGTGACTGATCCTTAGCACTTAGCTTATCATATAAATCACTTAGTTCCTCTGGACGCTCTCGCTTGTATACTGCATCATACAGTAACGCCTCATCAAACATTGATGCGGTATATTCCTCTGCGTAACAATAATCAATCCATGCCACAAACTGATGTAAATTATGTAAAGACAACACCGCTTCATCGCGAGTAATTGCCACATTCGTATGTACAGCTGCATTACCAAGCTTCACCACATATTTCATCATCGGCAACAGTTCTTCATCAATGATGCCTAAAAAGTGACGATTATGAATCAAGCTTGAGAGGTTATCCTGATAGGGTATTCTCACATCGTTATCAAACTGATACACCCATTTGACCGCAAGCTCGAGCGCACGGCGCGATAAAATCGCAACCGTGGCCGGGCTAACTTGCATCGCCTTTTCCGCTTCAAAGCAGGCATTGGCAAAGCTAGTAAATGACTGTTTCTCTTTTAAAAAATCGAAGTTCAACATATACTTGTCTCCTATGCGAGATCGTTATTATTTTAGAAAGAGTTCGCCTTTGAATGCTTTTTGGAGTAGGGAATTGTATAAAAACTTAATTTGTACAAGAGACTCTGACATTTTTCTTCTCTTCTTATTAATTTCATCTTCTAAAGCAATAAACTTATCTTGTTCTGTTAATGGAGGTATATAAACTTTCATTTTCCTAACCACATTTGTATTAATTGTATTTAAGCCTGAAGTTGTATTACTATTTTTATACATATGAATTTTGCCACCAATAGAATTAATAAATGAGCATAAATATTCTGGTCTCACATGTTCATTAACAACTCTAACTTTAATTAGATGGTTTTGATGTACACAATTCGATATTTCTCCATTCCATCTACTTGCTCTTCCAATTTCTTTTTTATTACCATGTCCTTCAACAACCAAGATATCATGTTTCTTTAATATTGCTCGCTTCAGTTCATTCTCAGTAACCCTAATAAATTTTATTTCATCTAAAACTAATGCGTTTCTATAGACATTCCCCACCCTTAAATAAGGAACTTCAATGGGATTATCTTTCCTTTTACCAGACACTTGTAATCCACCAAGTACTTCCGCTATTTCACTTATTTCAGTTAATTCCGATTGATTTTTTGAACCAAACATCTCTAAAAACAAACTTTGTGTTAATTCATCTAATGCTGTGATTTGAGATTGGCGTTTCAATACTAAATCCTCTGCCACATTCATAATTAACACAATTTTCTTCTGATTTTCAATATCTGTATATGGGATTTTAATTTGATTTAATTTCTTTTTATTCAATGTAGTGCCTTTTGCCGCTTTATCCGCATATCTCTCTAATCTAACAGTTTTTAACGCATAGTAAAGATACTCTGGGAGTACTGTACCTGATTTTAATATAGGGAAAGACGCTATTGCTTCATTCGAATACATATTCTCTTTCAAAATAGCCAGTTTCCCTAGTGATAATTTAAAACTCATCACCACAGTATTTTTAGGAATTATTTTCATATTACACTTTTCAATTGCAATGTCTGTAATGGTTTCTTTAGTTGTATCAATATATTTACTCTTTATATCCGCAATAGATAGCCAAAAATTACCAAAACCCCAGTAAACTTGTTCAGCTCTTGCTGGTGTTTTACCAATATTAATTTCACATAATTCATTCAATAATTTCATTTCGAACTTTGCCATTAATTAACACACTCTTTCAACAATTTCAAATTTGCTAAAATCTCATCCTCAAGTACTTCAATATCTTTAATAAGCTCTCTAGGTGATCGTAATTGTATTTCTTCATACTCAATCTCTTTATATTTATTAATTGACAAATCATACCCTTGCTCACGAATCTCATCCACTGGCACAAAGAATGATTGCTCTGTACGTTTACGTTCTGCTTCACCTTTTAAGTTACTAAACCGTGCAATAATATCTTCAACATCATTTTCTTCAATTGGTATGCGTTTATCGTCTAACGAATAACCATCTGCTTTCATATCATAGAACCATACGTTATCCGTTCCACCTGTACCTGTTTTCGTGAAGATCATAATACCTGTTGAAACTCCTGCATACGGTTTAAATACGCCACTTGGCATCGAAATAACAGCCTCTAATTTATTATTATCTATTAGTTCTTTTCTTATCGCTTTATGTGCTATAGTAGTTCCAAATAATGCTCCATCAGGAATTATGACTGAAGCTCTTCCACCTGGTTTTAAAATCCGTAAAATTAAAGCAGTAAATAGAAGTTCAGTTTTTGCTGTATTTGAAGATTTCGTAACAACATACGATAAATCGTTCGCAAGTGAGTCTTTATCAACAGAACCTGTAAATGGCGGATTTGCTAAAACTAATGAATATTTGTCTTTATCAATATTATCTTCTGAAACAGAATCACGGTAATCAATATTTGGGGCATCTACCCCATGAAGCATCATATTCATAGCTCCAATACGTAGCATCGTTGTATCCATATCGTTACCATAGAACATATGGTTATGGAAATGCTCATTTAGCCCTTGTATTAAAAACAGATCTTGATGGTTCTTTCGTAAGTATTCACTTGCTGAAACAAGGAAACCCGCTGATCCCATTGCCGGATCGATAATGATATCTTCTGGTGACGGTTTCATGAGTTCTACCATCATATTGATAATATGGCGTGGTGTACGGAATTGACCGTTTGTACCCGCTTGTTGTAGCTTCGATAATAAGTACTCGTAAATGTCCCCTTTTGTATCACGCTCTTCCATTGGGATGCTATCAAGTGCTGTTACTACTTTTTGTAATGTAGCAGGCTTATTAATTTGGAACATTGCATCTTTCATGTATTTTGAGAATGCAGATTCTTCTTTACCACCTAACGTTTTGATGAAAGGGAAAATCGTACTCACCATAACTTCATACATTTCTTGGGCTGGTAAGTTCTTAAACTGTGTCCAACGCATCATTGGCCAATGTTTCTTTTGCACTTCATTGAAGTCTGCTGGCATTTCTGAGAAGATCCCTTTATATTCAAGCCCTAAAAATTCCGCTTCGTTTTCTTTCTTAAGTTCGCCTTCATCTAGGCCTTTAATGAAGAGTAAGTATGTTAATTGCTCGATATTTGTTAAAGGGTTTGTATTCCCCTCTGTCCATAATGTTGTCCAAATAGTATCGATCTTGTTTTTGATCTCACCTGTAATCATGTTGTAACCCCCATTATATTAAGTTACCTATTGCAGACACCTTCTCTTATGATCTATTTTAAACTAAATGTGTGACCTTTGCCCATTTGTTTATTATCATTTATCTTATAATAAGTATATTATAGAAAAAGTTGTTATATTTCATTTTCAGCTCTAATTTTTCTTTGAAAATTCCTTGTTGTTTCTACATCCAAACTGCATTTTATCATTCAATAATAATATATAACCCGCTCAATGAGCGGGTTTTCAGAATGGAGGCTAGAGGAGTCGACCCCTGTCCGAAGATAATTAAACATAAGCTTCTACAGTTGTTAGTCACAGTTTTGATGTCACCTGAGTATCGCCGTAAGATTAATGTTTAAACTTTCTAAACTATTCAAAAGATTCTGAGGTATTTTCAAATTCCTTTATCCGCTTCTCAAAATAGATCTGTACTTTTGTACCGATGTAGTGTTCTGCCAATTGTTTATAAGTTTTTTCACTTACATGGTGCTCTTCATTAGTAATAATCAAGTCATCTGAGAAACATTCAGGGCAAAAAACTGCTCTCAATGGATTATCGCCAAGAGCATTATCAATATCAATAAACATCTTAGGAATTAGTTTTGGCTTATTATCCTCATTCTTGCACAGAACCTTGATCAATATAAAATCATCTTGTTCTGAATCTTTATGCCTTGGCACTAAATCTTGTCTAATAATCTTATAAGACATTTCAATAGCATTATAAATATCCAAGAGACACTTATCGAGCAAAAGTGACAAATTTGCATGATCTACAGTTTGATCTTTTGGGGTAAATAGAATCCCAGTTGCATCTTCTGTAACGAGATTAACAGCACCTCTCTGACTAAGAAATTTATAGTGAATAATATCATTTCTCATGTCATGAAGATAAGCCCAGTGCTGTTGATTAGAAATGCTCACAAGAGGTCTCAAATAGTTATCAGTTACAAATACCTTCTTTGTCTTTTTAATTATGTTAGCCCGGCTTAGAAATGAACGTTTAGGCTTAATATGTTGTTCTAGTTTAGAATTTATCCTGTACATCTTCCATCTTAACTTTCTAATGTTTAATACGTTAGTTTTGTTTCCACTTTTCATTTTCCTGACTAACTAATCTTTTTGCTGGGATCATCTTAAGTTCTAGATAGGTATTAAGAATTTGAAATAAATGTTCCCAAAAAGCACTTTGCTTAACAATAGTATTTTCAGCGTGGAAACATAATACATCAAAATCAACCTTTTGTTTTTCAAGAGCTAAGTAGTAGCATGTAGCAGCAGTAATATCCCTGAGCACATACTCTTTCAGTTGATTGAGTAATACTTCATGTATGATATCATCAAATTTCAAAGCACCTTCTGAAAACGAAACGTCATTAAAAGTATATTTTAATAAGAATGCATCATATTCTTTTGTTATTTCAGGGTTTATTTGATAGTAGTGTGTGAGCAATTATTCTCCTCCGAAAGGTATTATTTCAACTTCTTACTAATTAAGTGCGGTGTAATGAATTAGATTTTTGTGCTGGATTTATTTAGTTGCCGTTTATCCATATAGCTTTTAATTTACAACTCTACTTGCTAATGTCTATAAATATTATAATGACCACTTTCTTAAACAACGAACAGGGTACAAGTATTACAAATTTTATTCTAGAAAAAAGAGTAATCATTGTACTTTAATCTAACAACGTCTGTCACTTTTTTTACTCAATCTTTCATCAACACAAAATAAAGCCACCGAACTGATTTAATCTCAGTCAGCAGCCTTAATTTAAATTGAGTGGGAGGGTGTAGTGACAGTTCTGATGTTATTTGTTTCACATTGAGAGAATACATACTCTCATTATTTCTTTTAACGATATTATCAATTGAGAACACTTTTGAGTGTCCCTCACTGCTTATACATGTAAAAGAAATTCTCATTCTTAAATTTTTATAGTTAAGAAAAGGAAATGTCGTATCTATTTTTCTACTTGAAATCCCAGCTAAGAAATAACCATTAAAATTAATATTAATATTAAAGTAATTTCTTGAAATAAACTATTCTCAAATTTAATTTCAATTTGATTATTAACGTCTATTGTCTCTGTTCGAATTACATTTAACTTCATCTACCGTAACAAGATCAATTCCATCATAAGAATTATAATCTACATTGGATTTCTCTGACTACTCCGTCGTAATAACTCTCACTCTCAATACTAAATATTCCAGATCCACTATCCTTATCTTTTGTATCTTCTCCAGACATGGTTCCCATACCAAATGCCTCTCTTGTTTGTCTTCCGACCTTTATTTTTCTTTATTCGCTGATTACGAATTTCAAATTCTTTTTTGATAGTGAATTGCTCTGAGCCGCCTATTCTTATGTATTTGATTTAAAATTCCCTTTACCGGTAATTTAACATACTGCTTCAAAACCAAACAAGCAAAAACGGCCACCAAATGGTGGTCGTCACTGATACTACTAATGGAGGCGAGGGGAGTCGAACCCCTGTCCGAAGATAACGACACATAAGCTTCTACGGGTGTAGTCACAGTTTTGATGTCACCCGAGTATCGCCCCGTAACCGGCTATACGTTGGGTCAGCCTGATTGTCTTCTTCAGCACACCCCAGGCGGAGATGTGACAGCGTATCCCACTACTTGTTAGCCCCTAATCCTGTCACATGGGCGATGCAGGTTAGAAGCACGCACACAGTTTCTTAGGCTGCGAAAGCGTAGTTGTTTTGTTGTTTGCCGTTTAATAGGCTTTAGCGTTGATGAAGCGGACGCGTCCCCACTACCCGCTACCCATGCTCGAACTATCCCCGTCGAATCCATAAACGCCCCCTCATATAAGAAGGGCTCCAGGATTAATCCGTGAATACGGAGCAAAGGTGCTGCACATCTTTTTCCTCCAAGGTAAAAAGATGCTCTTTCAAACTCGGCATTCCTGTCTGCTACATGAATAATCATATCACAGGACCGAATGCAGATATAGTATAGATTACTGGAAGTCGTACCAGCAGGCTGAGCATCTGTGCAAGATTAACCAATGTACCATCTGAGGCTCAATCGTCTACATATTATACCGCGTCCCTCGGACGAAGTAAAGTTTACCAGCATGAGATTGCGAACAACTGTACCTCCTTTATTTTACCCACAATTTGTACAGGCTACGCAGAGAGCAGCACTTTAGATCCCCAGTTACGTCATATCGCAGCCAGCTAAACCAATCGATCTTTAACTTAGCTACCTAGGCTTACAGATTTAAATCCTTAATGCTCTCCCAAACGTTCTAACAGCAGCACCCACGTAAAATAAAAATCCCAAGCTCCGCCCAGTTTTGGGCCAAACTTGAGATCCTCATTTACTTCGCATCTAAAATTAACTTAAGCCGCATCCTGCGAAGCTGAAGCAATTCGATCAGCGAGCGATCTTCTGCTTCTCACGCAGTGCCCGTTGGATATCACGTTGTGCATCCTTCTTCGCTGCGGACTCACGTTTATCATACTGTTTCTTACCTTTACCCAGACCCAGCAACAGTTTCGCATATCCATTACGCACATAAATCTTCAGCGGCACAATGCTGTACCCTTCCTGCTTCGACAATCCAAGCAGTTTGTGAATCTGAGACTTGTGCAGCAGCAGCTTGCGCGTACGCGTCGGATCAAGCGGATTATGTCGGTTCCCTTGTTCAAAAGGGCTAATATGCATATTATGAATGTGAATTTCACCGTTGCGAATGGTGGCAAATGCATCTCCAATATTCGCACGGCCGTTACGAAGAGATTTGATCTCCGTTCCGGTAAGCACCATGCCCGCTTCATACGTATCTTCAATGAAGTAGTCATGGGAAGCCTTTTTATTCTGTGCGAGCACTTTACTCTGTCCATCATTCTTGCCCATGTCCTCACTCCTTCTCCGTAAAATAAGCCGGTACCATGCTCTATAGCCGCGCACCCAATGATGCCCAGGTACCCTATGCCAGACCTTAATTGTAGCAAGGACCGCTGTTAAAATCAAGAAAGAGGCAGCATATGCCGCCCCTTCTCATTACACACATTTCACGCTGTGCGAAACGATATTACTTTTTCTTCTTCCGTACAAAAGCTGCTGTTCCATTAGCAGATGCGCCTTTATTCTTTTTCCGTTTACGGCGCGGAGCTCCGCCTTCTTGCGTACCTCCCGGTGTAGCTGCCTCGCCGATAAAGATCCCACTAGGTGAAGTCTTCTTGCGTTCACCGCCACCTTTATTACCCTTGCCAGATTTGAAGCTGCCTTCTCCACGGCCTTTACCACTGTTCAGGTCAGTACCTTGGCTGCCAGTGCTATTGTCCTGACTGGACGTTGCAGAGCTGTATCCACCTTTACCTGATCCAAAACCAAAGCTTACCGCTCCAGTGCCTTTGCCGCGAGCAGCAGCTGGTGCACTGGCATCTCCTGTGCGACGTTCACCTTTCGGTTTACCGCCACCTTTTCCACTGAAGCTGCCACGTCCACCTTTGCTGCTCTCTTCCGTCGCTCTTCCACCACGGCTGCCGCTACCGCTGCCTTTACCACCGCGCGAGCTACTGAATCCACCGGAACCGCCTTTGGCGCCACTCCGGCCACCACCGCCAGCAGGACGTCCGCCTCTGCCGCCTCGGTTGCCGCCACCAAAACCGCCTGGCCGTTCGCTGCGTGGCTTCATATCGACCATTTCAAAGTCAATGGTGTACTCTTCCATGCTTACGCGTGCAACACGGATCTTCACTTCATCTCCGATACGGAACACCTTCGAGGTACGTTCACCAATCAGGGCCATATGCTGATCGTCAAAATGGTAATAGTCGTCCGTCAGGGCACTCAGTCGGATCAAGCCTTCTACCGTATTCTCGAGTTCAATGAACATGCCGAAGCTGGTTACACTGCTGATCATGCCTTCAAATTCTTCCCCGACCTTCTCGAGCATGTACTCGGCTTTCTTCATTTTCTCTGTATCCCGCTCGGCTTCAACCGCCACACGTTCACGCTCAGACGATTGCTGTGCAATGTCAGACATGCGTGCTGCCAGGTATTCCTGACGATTCTCCGGCAAAGCACCGTTGTTCTCAATCACTTCCCGAATGACACGGTGAATGACAAGATCGGGATAACGACGAATCGGTGACGTAAAGTGACTGTAGAACTCTGCCGCAAGGCCAAAGTGACCCGACATCTCCGCATCATACTTCGCCTGCTTCATGGAACGCAGCATCATCGTACTGATGACCGTTTGTTCCTTCGTTCCATTAATATCCTCAAGCAGAGATTGAAGCGCACGTGGATGGATCGCGTTACCGCGTCCTTTTACATGGTGTCCAAAATTCGCCGCAAAGGCGAGGAAATTTTGCAATTTCTCCTGATCAGGATCTTCATGCACACGATAGATAAACGGAACCTTCAGCCAGTGGAAGTGCTCTGCCACCGTTTCGTTGGCCGCAAGCATGAATTCCTCGATAATTTGCTCCGCAATGGAACGCTCACGTTTTACGATATCGACCGGTTTGCCTTCTTCATCTACGATGATTTTGGATTCTTCAAAATCAAAGTCAACCGCACCCCTGCGCATACGCATGGCGCGAAGCTTCAAGGCTATTTCTTTCATCAGATGAAAGTCATCCACCAAATCCTTGTAACGCTCCAGCAACTCCGGCTCTTCGCCTTCAAGAATTTTACGAACGTTGGAATACGTCATACGCTCTTTGGTTTTGATCACACTCGTGAAAATGTCGTGGTTTACAACCTTCATCTGGTCGTTGAACTCCATTTCACAGGACAGCGTAAGGCGATCCACCTGCGGATTCAAACTGCAAATCCCGTTCGACAGACGATGCGGCAGCATTGGAATAACACGGTCGACCAAGTACACACTGCATCCGCGATTGTATGCTTCCTGATCCAGTTTGGAGTTCTCACGTACATAGTATCCGACATCCGCAATATGAACACCCAGACGGTAGTTACCGTTCGGCAGCTTCTCCACATTAACTGCATCGTCCAGATCTTTGGCGTCTTCGCCATCGATGGTTACGATGTTCAACCCACGCAAGTCACGGCGACCCTGTTGTACGATCTCTTCATCCGTAATGGATTCCGGAGCTTGTTCCGCTTCTTCCACCACTTCATCCGGGAATGCTTCAGGCAGCTGATGTTTGCGAATGACAGACAAAATATCAATGCCCGGATCATCCTTGTGTCCAAGAATCTCAATAACTTCGCCTTCCGCGGCAGCGCGGCCCTCCGGGTAGCTCACAATTTTGGCAACGACTTTTTGTCCATCCACAGCCCCGGCAAAATTCGTACGTGGAATGAAAATATCACGGTTAATCCGCTTGTCGTCCGGAATGACGAACCCATATACCTCATGGCTCTGGAATACACCAACCACTTGGGTAACTGCACGTGTAACAATGCGCACGATCTCGCCTTCCAAACGGCCGTTGGATGGGCCCTGAGACGTCACTTTAACAAGGACTGTGTCCCCATTCATCGCACTCTTCATATCATTCGCATGGATGTAGACATCCGGATGCTCTTTATCCTCAGGGATGAGAAAAGCAAATCCCTTCGCATGGGCCTGCAGCCGTCCGCGAACCAGGTCCATACGTTCAGGCATGCCGTAACGGTTGTTACGGGTCAGCAGAATCTTGCCGGATTCCTCCAGCGAATTCAGCATAATCAAAAAGGCTTTGAAATCAGCCGCATCTTCAATCTCGAAGTGCTGTTCCAGCTCCTGATAGGTCATCGGTTTATAAGCGGTTTCCCGCATGAAGTCGAGCAATTGTTGTTCTGTTATCATTAATATTCACCTCGGGAAACGTAAAAGTGTAATCTGGTTTGTATCCTGTCTTTATGTATCGGATTTTTTGCGATTTTCATGCCACGTAACACATGCCCTCACTATCTCATACCCTAGTATACACGAATTCAATCCCCCGCATCCGTACCCCGCAAAATAATCCGAACCTCAGCGAGATGCCTTCATCCTTGTACTTAAATACACCACATTCAAATCATGGGTACACGTTTTCATTGGACTTTAGAATAACATACCCCTAAAAAGAACTATGGTTCAGATGAATATGAAATGTATGGAGCAGAGTCGTTCCGGTTGAACAGGTCAAGCAGGCAACTGGGCTAATTAACGGAAAGGAAGACGAGACGGGAGTGGGAAACCGAAGATTAAATGGGTGGGGAAAAATAGTTGGGAAACTTTGGACATGCGCCAATTTATTAAAAAACCTCCGTTTCTTCACGAAACGAAGGTTCATCATCTTTGGTCGTTCATTCCTATATGCTTGATCTACAGACCACTACAGTAATTCCTTACTTGGAAATGACTGTAACAATAATAGCCAAGATCATAAATCCTGCACCCAGTACAACGGTTGCACGTTGCAGGAAAAGATCCAATCCGCGCGCTTTCGTTTTACCGAAAAGATGTTCCGCACCACCGGAGATGGCACCCGCCAAACCAGCGCTTTTCCCGTGCTGCAGCAATACTACAGTGATTAGACCGATCGAGAAAACAACGAGCAGCAATTTCAAAGCAATATCCATTCTTTCCACCTCCTACCCATGTGGGCATAACATCTCACCATAAAAACAGTTACTTTAATTGTACCACAGCTATTCCCAATCTACAACCTTATCCTGGATGCTGTCTTTATTAGGAATAAAATTAAAAAGACAAGCCGGTTGCCCGGCTTGCCCTAAAACTGTGAATACAGCTTATTTTTTAAGGTTGTAGAATCCTTTGAGACCATTGTATTGAGCCAGTTCGCCCAGTTGATCCTCGATGCGGAGCAATTGGTTGTACTTCGCGATACGGTCTGTACGGGAAGGAGCACCTGTTTTGATTTGTCCTGCATTTGTTGCAACCGCGATGTCAGCGATTGTGCTGTCTTCGGACTCACCGGAACGGTGGGAGATTACAGCTGTGTATCCTGCACGTTTAGCCATTTCGATTGCATCAAATGTTTCAGTGAGTGTACCGATTTGGTTGACTTTGATCAGGATGGAGTTACCAATACCTTCATTGATACCTTTTTCCAGACGCTCAGTGTTCGTTACGAACAAGTCGTCACCAACCAGTTGTACTTTGTCGCCCAATTTCTCAGTGAGCAATTTCCAGCCATCCCAGTCGTCTTCGGACATACCGTCTTCGATTGTGATGATTGGGTATTTCTCAACCCATGAAGCCAGAAGGTCAACATACTCTGCGGAAGTGTAAGATTTACCTTCGCCAGCAAGTGTGTATTTACCATCTTTGTAGAACTCAGTGGAAGCTACGTCCATACCCAGGAATACGTCAACGCCTGGTTTGTAGCCTGCTTTTTCAATCGCTTCGATGATTGTAGTGATTGCTTCTTCGTTCGAACCAAGGTTCGGTGCGAAGCCGCCTTCGTCACCTACAGCTGTGTTCAGGCCTTTGGAGCTCAGTACGGATTTCAGGTTGTGGAAGATTTCTGCACCTACGCGAAGAGCTTCTTTGAACGTTGGAGCTCCAACAGGAAGAACCATGAACTCTTGTACGTCGATGTTGTTGTCAGCATGCTCACCACCGTTGATGATGTTCATCATTGGTACTGGAAGTGCTTTAGCGTTGAATCCGCCCAGGTAAACATAGAGTGGCAGGTCCAGAGCGTCAGCAGCTGCGCGAGCTACCGCCATGGATACAGCCAGGATTGCGTTAGCACCCAGTTTACCTTTGTTTGGCGTACCATCCAAAGCGATCATCATTTTGTCGATACCCAGTTGATCCAAAGCGTCCATACCGATCACTTCTGGAGCGATTGTTTCGTTTACGTTCTTAACAGCTTGCAGAACGCCTTTACCCAGGTAGCGGGATTTGTCACCATCGCGAAGCTCAACAGCTTCGTGGGCACCAGTGGATGCACCGGATGGAACGATTGCGCGTCCGATTGCGCCGGACTCCAGGTATACTTCAACTTCAACCGTAGGGTTACCGCGGGAGTCGAGGACTTCGCGAGCGTACACGTCAGAAATAATAGTCATGAGTGATAATCTCCTTTTAATTTGGAATTTTATTTTTAATACGTTCAGAATAATTGAGTTTCACCAGACCACTCCGCATGCAGTACCATCTTCCGATCGCTGTTATCCCCTGATTCCTTGAACATATCGTCATAAGTTGGAATCAGGTGATAAAGGCGAACGCTTCGCTTCTTCAGATTGGTTCTGCCCGCTTCGTTCCAGGTTCAACTTTGTCTTATTCAACAACCTATTAAAGCAAATTATTTACGGGTAGCGATGACCGATGTACCTGTCATTTCTTCCGGTTTAGGTAATTGCATCAGGTCCAGAATCGTTGGCGCGATATCGGCCAGAATTCCACCTTCACGCAAGGTTACGTTAGCGTCTGTAACGATAAATGGAACTGGATTCGTTGTATGAGCCGTGAACGGACGTCCTTGCTCATCGAATACCATATCTGCATTACCGTGGTCGGCTGTGATAAGAACAACGCCACCTTTGGCGAGTACAGCATCAACAACACGTCCCATGCACTCATCTGTCACTTCAACCGCCTTAATCGTAGGCTCCAGCATGCCGGAGTGCCCAACCATATCCGGGTTGGCGAAGTTCAGAATAATCGCATCATGTTTGTCCGCTTCAATCTCGCGAACACATGCGTCAGCTACTTCATAAGCGCTCATCTCCGGTTGCAGGTCATACGTTGCAACTTTTGGCGAGTTAATCAGTACGCGAGTTTCGCCCGGAAGCTCAACGTCGCGTCCACCGCTGAAGAAGAAGGTTACGTGCGGGTATTTCTCGGTTTCTGCAATACGCAGCTGTTTCTTGTTGTTCTGAACCAGAACTTCACCCAGCGTATTGTCGAGGTTTTTAGGCGAATAAGCCACATAACCTTCAACCGTTTCACTGAACAGAGTCAAGCACACGAAGTGCAATCCTTCTGGGAACTTCGGACCGCGGTCGAATCCACGGAAATCCTTGTTCGTGAATACTTGCGACAGCTGAATCGCACGGTCAGGACGGAAGTTCAGGAAGATAACGGAATCGCCGCTTTCCACCAAACCTACCGGCTCACCATCCGCTTTAACGATAACCGTTGGCTCAACGAATTCGTCAAATACAGACTTCTCATACGATTCTTCAACCGCTCTGAGGGGGTCAATGTATTTTGGTCCATCACCATAAACGATGGCACGATATGATTTCTCAACACGTTCCCAACGTTTGTCACGGTCCATCGCGTAGTAACGGCCTTGAACCGTTGCGATTTGTCCTACACCGACTTCCTCAATTTTGGCGATCAGCTTCTTCATGAAGTCTTTACCGCTGTCTGGCATAACGTCACGACCATCCAGGAAGGCATGAATATAAACATCATTCATTTCTTCTTTTTTGGCCAGATCCAGCATGGCAAACAGGTGGTCGATGTGACTATGTACGCCGCCATCAGACAACAATCCATACAGGTGAAGCTTTTTACCGTTTTGCTTCGCTTCGCGTACAGCTTTGACAAGTGTTTCATTGTCGAAGAACTCTCCGTCACGAATCGATTTGGAGATACGGGTCAAATCCTGGTATACGATCCGGCCAGCACCAATGTTCAGGTGACCTACCTCGGAGTTCCCCATTTGCCCTTCTGGCAAACCTACAGCTTCACCGCAAGCAGTGAGTGTTGTGTGTGGGAATTGGCTCATAAAGCGATCGTAGTTCGGTTTTTTGGCTTGCGCTACTGCGTTGCCTTCTACCGTATTACGAAGACCGAAGCCATCCATGATGATCAGTGCTACAGGTTTTGGAGCTGTCATTACTTCGCCCCCTCAACAAGCGCGATGAACGAAGCCGGCTGCAGGCTGGCACCGCCAACAAGCGCGCCGTCGATGTCGCTTTGTCCGAGGTATTCTGTTACGTTCTCTGGTTTAACACTGCCGCCGTATTGGATACGAACTGCATCAGCAACCTTCTCATCGTACAGATCCTTCACCAGGCTGCGGATGTAAGCAATAACTTCATTCGCATCTTGGGATGTGGAGGATTTACCTGTACCAATCGCCCAGATTGGTTCATAAGCGATAACCACTTGTGCCGCTTGATCTGCAGACAAACCTGCAAAAGCAGCTTCTGTTTGCACTTTGCATACGTCTTTTGTTTGGTTTGCTTCGCGCTCTTCAAGCGTTTCACCAAGACAGAAGATTGGAGTCAATCCGTGACGGAATGCTGCATGCAACTTTTTATTTACAGTTTCATCGGTTTCCGCAAAATATTGACGGCGCTCCGAATGACCAATGATTACATAATCCACGCCCAGGTCTTTCAGCATTACGCCGCTGATTTCACCAGTGAATGCACCGTTGTCTTCAAAGTGAAGATTTTGAGCACCAATTTTGATGTTTGTGCCTTTCACAGCTTCTACCAATGTAGGCAGATTTGTAAACGGTGCACAGATTACAGTCTCTACGCCTTCAACTTCCGCTTTTCCTTTAACTTCCTGAATGAAGTCATTGGATTCGGAAACCGTTTTGAACATTTTCCAGTTACCTGCGATAATCGGTGTTCTCATGGTTTTCAACTCCTTCATGCTATAGCTTAAAACTTACTTGTCGTTCAATGCAACTACACCTGGAAGCACTTTGCCTTCCATGAATTCCAGCGATGCACCGCCACCTGTGGAGATGTGGTCCATTTTGTCAGCCAGTTTGAACTTCTCAGCTGCTGCTGCAGAGTCGCCGCCACCAATTACAGTGTAAGCATCTGTTGTTGCGCAAGCTTCCGCCACTGCACGAGTACCGTGGGAGAATGGCTCGATTTCGAATACGCCCATTGGTCCGTTCCATACAACAAGTTTGGAGTTTTTAACAACGTCAGCATAGATCTCACGTGTTTTAGGACCGATGTCGATACCTTCCCAATCTGCAGGAATGTCGCCAACTTCAACCACTTTCGTGTTTGCATTAGCGCTGAAATCATCAGAAATGACGATATCTACTGGCAGATAGAAGTTTTTACCCAGTTTTTTTGCTTTTTCGATGAAGCCCAGAGCAACATCCAGTTTAGACTCATCCAACAGGGATTGACCTACTTCGTGGCCTTGAGCCTTCATGAATGTATAGGACAATCCTCCACCGATGATTACGTTGTCTGCAATGTTGAGCAGGTTGTCGATGACATCGATTTTGTCCTTAACTTTGGATCCACCAATGATTGCCGTGAAAGGACGCTCAGGATTGGAGATAGCTTTGCCGAGCACATCAAGTTCTTTCTCCATCAAAAGACCTGATACCGCTGGCAGCAAGTGAGCGATACCTTCTGTAGAAGCATGTGCTCTGTGAGCTGCTCCGAAAGCATCGTTAACGAATACGTCAGCCAGTTCAGCAAATTGTTTTGCCAGTTCTGGATCGTTTTTCTCTTCACCTGCATGGAAACGAACGTTTTCAAGCAACAATACGTCACCGTTGTTCAGTTCAGCAACTTGTGCTTTAACTGTTTCACCGATGGAATCGTCAGCTTTTACTACTTTTTTACCAAGCAGCTCGGACAAACGCTCAGCTGCTGGAGTCAAACGCATGGATTCCACAACTTCGCCATTTGGACGACCCATGTGGCTCGCCAGAATGATTTTCGCGCCTTTTTCGATCAAATAGTTGATCGTTGGCAGCGTTGCACGAATACGTTTGTCATCTGTAATTTTACCATCTTCGAGCGGCACATTGAAATCTACACGGACAAAAGCCCGTTTTCCTGTCAATTCGATATCGCGTACACTTTTTTTATTCATCTGTATTTCCTCCGCACCCATGTATTTGGTGGACCAATCAAGGGCCCAAATCCCCTGTCAGTCCTGGTGTTTTTGAGAAATTTGCAAAATGTTGATAGATAAAGAGCGGAAACAATAGCATCTGTTTCCGCTCTATGTTATTGCAGATATTACTTGATCATTTTTGCAAAGTGCTCCAAAGTGCGAACCAATTGAGCAGTGTAGGACATTTCGTTGTCATACCAAGCTACAGTTTTAACCAGTTGTTGGTCGCCCACAGTCAGAACTTTAGTTTGAGTTGCATCAAACAGGGAACCGAAAGTGATACCTTGGATATCGGAAGATACGATTTCGTCTTCAGTGTATCCGAAAGTTTGTGGATCGGAAGCTTCTTTCATTACTGCGTTAACTTCTTCAGCAGTTACTTTTTTACCCAGAACAGTTACGAGCTCAGTCAGGGAACCAGTAGCTACTGGTACACGTTGAGCTGCACCGTCAAGTTTACCTTGCAGTTCAGGAATAACCAAACCGATTGCTTTAGCAGCACCAGTTGTGTTAGGGATGATGTTTTCAGCTGCTGCGCGAGCACGACGGAAGTCACCTTTAGGGTGTGGAGCATCCAACGTGTTTTGGTCGCCAGTGTAAGCGTGAATTGTAGTCATCAAACCTTGAACGATTCCGAATTTGTCTTGCAGTGTTTTTGCCATAGGAGCCAGGCAGTTTGTTGTGCAAGATGCGCCGGAGATTACAGTTTCAGTACCGTCGAGGATTTCATGGTTTACGTTGTAAACGATGGTTTTCATGTCGCCAGTAGCTGGTGCGGAGATAACAACTTTTTTAGCGCCGCCTTTAAGGTGCTTCTCAGCTGCTTCTTTCGTTGTGAAGAAACCAGTACATTCCAGAACGATATCTACACCCAGGTCGCCCCAAGGAAGTTCTTCTGGGTTACGGTTAGCCAGTACTTTAACTTCTTTGCCGTTCACTTTGAAGAAGCCATCGTGTACTTCAACATCGCCATCGAAGCGACCTTGAGTTGTATCATATTTGAGCAAATGAGCCAGCATTTTAGCGTCAGTCAAGTCGTTGATTGCTACTACTTCAATGCCCTCTACATTTTGAATACGGCGGAATGCCAAGCGACCAATACGTCCAAAACCGTTAATACCTACTTTAATCATGAGTAAGTTCCTCCCAAGTTTTGATTTAATTTTTTTATGAAGCTTATATATTCAAGACAGACGGTGAAGTCCGTCAAGACAACAAGAATTGTGGTAAAAAAATCTTTATTCCATTTCGGCAACGATGACTTCGGCAGCAGCCTCGTCAATAATCAGAATATCTTCCTGTCCGAATCGCAGTACAGAATGTATGGCAGCCGCCTTGCTTTTGCCACCCGCAATCCCGATGACCACATCGGTCCGTTCAATATCCTGAAGCCGCATGCCCAGAGTGAGCATGGTATGTACCACTTCACCCTGATCGTTAAAATAATAACCGAAGGATTCAGATACAGCTCCTTGCTCCTGAAGCTCTTCAATGATCTCCGTTGCAAGCTTGCGTCTTCGCGCCATCTCCACGGCATCACCGATTCCATGAATTACGATTCGCGACTGTCTGATCAGCTGAAGAATCTCCTGGACGCTAGGGTCCTGAATTAATGATTCATAGGCATGATCGCTAAGCAAATCCGGTACATGCAGGAGTTTATAGTGTGCTCCTACCCGTTTTGCCATCGTCGATGCAATCGTATTGGCCTGAATTTCAAGGCTTTCTCCCAATCCGCCGCGTGCTGGCACGAACCAGACACCTTTCAGCGATGTTGGCGGAGTCAGCTGCTCTGCTACTTCTGCCGTTGTTGATCCGCCTGTAACGGCAACAACATCGTTATCATTCATCACTTGACCAAGAGCTTTCGCTCCGGCCTTACCCAGTTCCCGTTTGGCAAATGGAGAAATGTCCGAATCGCCGGGAACGACAACTACCTTTTGCAGACCGTAGGCTTGCTTGATGCGTTCTTCCAGCTCGGATAATCCGAACAGCTCTTTGGCTACCGGCTCTAACTGCTGCAGCAAATCATGCCCTGCCTCGCTGATCTTCATTCCTGCACTGTCAATTTCAATAAGTCCCTGAGCCTTTAACAAATCGGTCTCAGCCCTCAGAACCCGCTCGGTCATCTGCATGGAATTGGCTAACGTCCTCCTCCCGATCACATCCGATAACATGATCTGGTGCAGAATCGTATACCTCTTCTTCAAGACATCCATGAGATCAGGCAGAAGCTGCTTTTGCACTTCTAAAATCGTTCGCATGCTTTCCACTCCCGCAAGCTTCTCGTTCCAAGCTCTCTTTCATGGCCCTAAAATGTCCCGGGTTAACTTTTTAAGTCCCACGTCTATTCTACCTAAAACTGACGCGACATGCAAGTGTTTCAAAAGCCTTATTTCACAGTGTGTTGGGGCCATTGTACGCGCTTATTTTCACAATCTCCGGCTTCCATGGGAAAGTGCAGACTCGTTCATACCATATATAGAAGGAAAGCAAAATCCACATCTATATATCGCTTCTATTGACTCCAGGATCGCGCTTCGTGCAGCATGTCCAAAACCTCTCTTAGCATTTACTGAAATGCTTTCTTTATCCATTCTTCATCATCATGATCATATTCAGGCCAATCCAAACCATAAGCATGATCATCCTCTTGCAATTCAGCATCTCATGAGCTATAATCATTATTGCTGTCACATCAATGTGCGCCCGTGGTCCAATGGATATGACGTAGGCCTCCGAAGCCTGAGATCCAAGTTCGATTCTTGGCGGGCGCGCCATTCTTAATTAGCAGCTCATAACCCTTTTAACCAACGAAACCGTAAAGGTTTCTTTTTTTTCAAAGTTAGTTTGACTTTCTTTGACTTTTTGTTTGAAATTGTTTATGATGTGGGTAATACGGTAACAGTTTAAATAGATACACTATTCCATGAACATTTCCGAGGAGGTTTTTCACGTGAGTTATATTCCTATGGTCGTTGAACAGAGCAACCGCGGTGAGCGCGCCTATGACATCTATTCCAGATTGCTGAAGGATCGCATTATCTTTCTAGGCAGCGATGTAAATGACGTTGTTGCGAATGCCATCATGGCACAGATGTTGTTCCTCGCTGCGGAAGATCCGGAGAAAGACATTCATCTATACATCAACAGCCCAGGCGGTTCGATTACAGCCGGTATGGCCATTTACGATACAATGCAATTCATCAAACCTGATGTATCTACCATCTGTGTAGGTATGGCTGCTTCCATGGGTGCATTCCTGTTGAACGCTGGTGCAAAAGGCAAACGTTTTGCACTGCCTAACAGTGAAATCATGATTCATCAGCCGCTGGGCGGTGCTCAAGGTCAGGCTTCGGATATCGAAATCCGTGCCCGCCGCATCTTGAAAATGCGTGATACCTTGAACCGCATCATTGCTGAGCGCACGGGTCAACCACTGGAGCGTATCGAGAAAGATACAGACCGTGACTACTTCATGAGCGCTGCTGAAGCTGCAGATTACGGTATCATTGATAAAGTCATCGAAAACGTTGGCTCCCAAGGCGTTTAAGCCAAGGTATCATATTGAAGATATGAGCAACTCGGATTGACCTGCTCATACTACGAAGAAAGCGCCTCTTGTCATGAACATGACGAGGGGCGCTTTTTTTATATCAAGAATGATTTTAATGATTACTCTGGTGCGATTTCACTGAAAGGCTGTGTCCCTTTAGGAAGAAGCTCCTTGTACGTAAACGAGAATTCAGGGAAACCTTCTGCATATGCAGTGTACTCATACAGTTGGAAGAACACAACTACGCCTGTTGGCGTTACATAGAAGTCCTGATCCTTGTTCAAACCTTTGTAGCCGTCCAGGTAACCACCTCGAGCCTTGAGCTGTTCACCGACTTTTTTGCCAAGCGTCTCACGCATGGTCTTGTTATTTTGCAGCACATCATCCAGACTTAGCTCTTTACCTGTATCCAGCGCAAAGGTGTGGCCTGTTCGTGTAGTCATTCCGTGGGCACCGGCATAGTCCTCATAACGCTGAGTAACTAGTCCCAGCACACCATTTTCGTTATACGTCACCACATAGGTGCTCTCAAATGCATACGGGCGTTCTGCGGTTGCGGATCCATATTCTGCAGACTGCTTCTTGAAATCAGCTACGAATGTGTCTACTTCGTTTTTCAACACTTTGTTGATCGCTGCCTCAGCTTCATCGCTAGCAAGTCCACTTACCTGCGGATATTGAATATCCACTTCAGCATTTTTGATGCTGACTTTAACGGTTGCCGATTGAACCTTCACGCTGTTTTGTTTTACTTTGCTGAGTGAAAGTGTTTTTGTTTTACCATCCCAGCTGCCTTGAACACCCAAATAATCTCTCATCGCAGAAAAAGGAATGTACAGGCGTCCCTTGATCAGCTTCGCTTCAACATTAGGATAATAATTATTTACTCTCAGCGTCGGCTCGCCATCAGCCAGACTGATTCTCATCGTGTTGTTCGCTGCAGTCAGTGCGTATTCTTTAGTTTTTGCGTTATATGTTAATGTACCACCGGCCACATCCTTAACAGCGGTGAGGGATACCCAAGTGGATCCGCCCTGCAGAAGTCCTTTTTGTGTCAACGTTTTGCCTGCAGACTTCAATGTAACATCTGTTGATGCCGTAACTTTGGAACTAACCGAAGCTGCTTGCACGGAGTTATCCTGCCATACCGCCCCACTACCTACAATGATTCCTGCCGCGAGTAATGCACTTGTCCACTTTTTCCATGATGTCATATATAAGACTCCTCTCGAATTTGCCTAGGGTTCATTGCGTATGTATCCTGATCGCATATCTCATACGCTCACCTCTCTATTATAATTAACCCAATTCAGGAAAGGTTTACAGCACCAGTTACAATGTTGTTCAATCCCAATCCATTTGGTAAAGGTTTTGTCACGAACAAATATACAAAAAAGACATCAAATTAGAGTCATTATTCATGTTGAAGCGAGTATGTTGATGCCTAACTTCACCAAAGCTCCCCTTTATAACAAAAAAAGGGCCTTGTCCGATGGACAAAGCCTCTTCCTATGTTAAATTAAGCTTTATTTCATTTCATACGTAATGTTGAGCGTCGTGCTCACTTTTACCTGACCTGTTTCAATTTCTGTACCAGCAGCAGACTGTGCCATATCCTTGGCCATCGAACTTTCTGTTGCATAGAACACAGGCACATTGGCATCCCCTTGAGTCACAGATAACACAGCACCCAATTGACGTTTAACCGCTTTGGCAATTGCTCCTGCTTTCACATCTGCATTGGCTACTGCCTTCTCGATCACTTGTGCTTCGAAGTTTTCCGGATTTTCTACCGTAAAGCGTACATTCTCAATATTGTTGGCACCCGCCTGTGAAGCCGCATCCAGCAATTCACCAATCTTGTCCATCTCGCGGTAAGTGATCGTGAGCGTGTGATGAGCAGTATAGCCTTTAACTTGCTGACCTTCCTTATCACTATACGTATAGTTTGGCTGTACATAGAATTGACTGGTTTGAATGTCATCTGCACTGATTTTCCACGTGTTTTTCAGCAGGTTGGATACCTTTTGAATTTTCGCGGCATTGGCCTTCTGAGCAGAAGCTGCCGTCTCTGCAGTGCTATTCACACCGATTGAGAGATAAGCAATATCCGGCTTTACCTGTATCTCACCTTTACCCACTACATTAATCACGTTCTGCTGTACCCCTTGTACTTCTGCAGCATATGCATAATTTCCCGGTGCCACCCATGCTGTACCTCCAACGAGCAATGTTCCTGCCACCAATACCGCGCCTAGCGGTTTCATCCACTGTTTACCCATTACGAATAGCCTCCTTATGTCTAAGATCTCATTTCCAAAGCAGTTTGATACCTTATCAGACGGAGGCCATTTCCAAAATGTTGCACTTGATTATCCTTATAACGCAAAAAAGCCCCTTGCGGGACTTCTTCATGTCATGTTAATCATATCTTATTGGTTTTCAAGTTCTTCCTTGCTCACCAAACTCACTAAAGCGTTTACAGCCTGTTCGGCGTCCGCGCCTTCAGCACTAATTTGGATTTCTGTACCAGTACTGATTGCAAGGCTCATGATCCCCATGATACTTTTTGCATTAACTTTTTTGTCGTCCTTCTCGACGAACACTTCAGATGAGTACTTATTCGCTTCTTGAACGAACAGTGCCGCAGGTCTGGCATGGAGACCCGTTTTCAAACGGACAACTACCGGGTGCTTTGTCATGGAAACTTACCCCCTATTAGAAATCTAGACATTAAATACACAATTATATTTATAACATTATACCATTAACCCGCGCAGGACACTAGAAGAAAAAAACCAGAACACTTCCGATTCTTTACCCAGGTCCAAAATTCGTTAACCGTGACGTTCATTCCGCACTTTCTCAGCCAGTTCGTCAATCTTGCGGAGCCGATGGTTAACACCGGATTTGCTGACGGTACCTTTTAACAGCTCGCCAACTTCCTTCAGGTTAATGTCAGGATGAGCCAGTCTGACCTCTGCGACTTCACGCAGCTTCTCAGGCAACGACTCCAATCCGACTTCTTTTTGCAGCAGCTTGATATTGTCGATCTGTCTTACGGCTGCCCCGATCGTTTTGTTCAGATTAGCCGTCTCACAGTTGACGATCCGGTTGACGGAATTACGCATATCCCGCATAATCCGCACATCCTCAAATTTGAACAAGGCCTGATGCGCCCCAATGATGCTGAGCAGCTCAATAATTTTCTCGCCTTCCTTAATGTATAGGATGAATCCTTTTTTGCGTTCTATACACCGGGCATTGAGATGAAATTCATTGGCCAGATCCACAAGGGCCTGACAGTGCTCTTCATACATGGATGCGATCTCCAGATGATACGAGGACCCTTCCGGATTGTTGACTGAGCCACCTGCCATAAACGCGCCGCGTAGATAAGCCCGTTTACAACAGTTTTTCCGTAACAGCTCCTGATTAATTCCTGGAGTGAACAAAAAGCCTTCCGATACAATGTACAGCTCCTTCAATATCTCCTGTACCATAGACGGAATACGAACAATGTATACATTGTTCTTTTTCAGCCGCATTTTTTTGCGGACAAGCAATTCCGTATGCACTTGAAAATGCTTTTTTAGCAGAGAGTATGCCCGTCTTGCGATCGCGGCATTCTCCGTCGAAATATCCAAGATGACTTTTTTATTCGATAACTGCACCGCACCAAGCATACGGATGAGGGCTGAAAGTTCCGCCTTTTCGCAGCACGGTTCGCTCTCGATCATGGTTAATTCTTTTTTGGTCTGTGCTGCAAACGACATGGGACTTCACCTCTTCCGTAATATCCAATTTTGTACCAGCTGATAGATGTGGTGACTAAGCTTATCGGCATCATGACGCAGATAGGTTTTAAACAGAACGAGTGTATCCGCGACCACCTGATAGCCGGAACTTTTTAGTACATCCATATCCAGAACAACCGGTTTTGCTCCTTTTTCCGCATACTTATTCTGCACCTGCAGCGGAATTTCACCATTATTAACGATAACATAGTCAAAGAGCTGATGCCCAACGTGCTCATGAACCGCCTTGAGGTGGTCACTCACCGTGTAGTTATCCGTCTCTCCAGGCTGTGTCATCACATTACATATAAACATCTTCACGGCCTCTGCCTCGACAACAGCCTCAGCCAGCTTGGGCACTAACAAGTTGGGCAGAATGCTCGTATACAAGCTGCCTGGCCCGATTAGGATGGCATCTGCTTGACGAATAGCCTCTACAGCCTCTGGCAACGGCTCCACGTGATCCGGTTCAAGGAAAACGCGTTTAATGCGTCCGCCTGCTTCAGGGATTTTGGACTCGCCTGTAATGATCGAGCCATCCTCCATCTCCGCATGCAGCACAACCGCCTGCCCAGCTGCTGGCAAAACCTCACCACGAACGGCAAACACGCGGCTAAGTTCCCGCACTGCGGTTACGAAGTCGCCTGAAATATCCGTCATTGCAGCCAAAATCAAATTACCCAGGCTGTGGCCTGCAAGCCCCGCGCCTGTATTAAAACGATATTTTAGCATATCCGATAGCAATGGCTCTACATCAGCCAGCGCCGTAAGCACGTTACGAATGTCGCCCGGAGGCGGCATTTGCAGTTCGTTGCGCAGGATGCCTGAACTACCACCGTCATCTGCTACCGTGACGATGGCCGTGATGTCCAGCGGCTTCTCTTTCAAACCGCGCAGCATCACGGATAACCCGGTTCCGCCGCCCATTACAACAATTCTCGGACGTTCTCTTCGTGGTCCGGCCTCTTTCATCCCTTCACCCTCTTCAATGACGATCACGGTCAGCGTCGCGATGGCTCACGGTAACAGCTTCAGTTTCGCTGCTTCCCAACATTTTGCCCAAATATTCGGATATGGCTACCGAACGATGCTTGCCTCCGGTACATCCAATCCCGATGATCACCTGACTTTTGCCTTCCTTCCGGTATTGCGGAATCAGGAAGTGCAGCATATCGAGCAGTTTAGTCAAAAATGACTGTGTTTCAGGCCATTTCATAACATATTCATATACATCACTATTCTGCCCTGTATTCGGACGCAAATGTTCAATATAATGCGGATTCGGCAGGAAACGGACATCAAACACCAGATCTGCATCGATTGGAATGCCATATTTAAATCCAAATGACGTGATATTCACCGACAGCATATGACTTTCCAAATGAGAAAAACGGGAAATAATCCGCTCTTTTAGTTGCGCCGGCTTCATTGTACTGGTGTTCAGCACCTGGGTAGCCGAATTCTTGAGTTCCTCCAGCATCTTGCGCTCCAGACGGATGCCGTCGAGCGGCATACCCTCAGGAGCCAGTGGATGTCTGCGTCTGCTCTCCTTGTAACGCTGTACAAGGACAGAATCCGTTGCATCCAGGAATAGAATTTCGCAATGAATGGTAAAATGATCTTTTATATAGTTCAAAGACTCGGACAAAGCCGTAAAGAATTCCCGTCCCCGCAGGTCTATCACGAGGGCTACCTTACCGATTTTGCCGTTCGATTGTTCAATCAGTTCCGCAAATTTCGGAATCAACACCGGTGGCAGATTATCCACGCAGAAAAAGCCGAGATCTTCCAGGCTCTGTACCGCTATCGTTTTGCCTGCTCCGGACATGCCCGTAATGATAATGAGCGTGGCGCCTGTGCCCGGTGAAACTTCACCTTCAAGCATAAATGTCCCCTCCTTATCATATTGCTGCCTAATCATATGGTTCCGAGGTTACTATGAACGCAAGAGAAGTCCTGCCGCGCCAACAATTCCCGCATCGTTGCCCAGAGTTGCTTCCAGGATCTGAACACCCTCCTGCAGCGGTTCAGGTGTCAGTTTCGCAAATACAGCACGTACTTCATCAAACAGGATATTACCGGCTTTGGATACGCCGCCTCCAATAATGAACATTTCCGGGTTCATGACTGCAGCGACAGCCGCCATCGATTTTCCCAGATAGAATGCAGCACGATTCACGATGCGCAGAGCCACTTCATCGCCAGCTTTGGCTGCATCGAATACTTCCTTGGCTGCAATTTTGTCCACGAGCGCCAGTGACGTATGATCACCGCGTTCTACCGCATCCTTCGCCATACGGATAATGCCCGTTGCGGACGATACGGTTTCTACACATCCCATTTTACCACAACCGCACTGAATGGCTTCCAGATCAGGCACAACACTGACATGACCCAGTTCTCCCGCCATGCCAGAAAATCCCTGATAGATTTTGCCGTTCAGTATCAAACCTCCGCCAACACCTGTGCCCAGCGTGTAGCACACGCAATTATCCACGCCCTTGCCGGCACCTGCCCAAGCTTCACCCAGTGCAGCAACGTTAGCATCGTTATCTATTTTGACTGGCTTGCCCAGACGCTCTTCCAGAATCGAACGAATGGCTACATTCCGAAATCCGATGTTAGGAGCGAGAACGATAATACCCTCGCGTACATTCGTGAACCCGGCTACCCCAGCTCCTACACCTTCAAGCTGTTCCCAGCTATATGGCGATTCTGCCACGATATGACGGACATACTTCTCGATGTTGGCGATGACCGTGTCTACGCCCTTATCCACTTCTGTCGGCCCTTCATACGTATGCATAAGCTGACCTTGTTCATTGCATATACCGACCTTGATTGCTGTTCCGCCGAGATCGACCCCAACGTAGATTTTCTCAGACATGCCGCAAGCCACCTTTATCTATCTAAAATAGTTTAATCCTACGTACCAACTATAATTGAAGGATACGCCTGGGTCAAGACGATAAGACCATTGATACAGAACGCTTCGCCGCGATTGTAAACCCCATCACATCCATATCATGTATACGTATACAACCTCTCCTCTCTTCTACCAAAACGCAAGCTTTCACGCTTCCCTACTAGAAAGGTAAGCCTCAACTCATGATATTTCATGATCACTCGTTCCATGCGTAAAAGATGACAGTTGTCACCTGAAAGTCATGACAACTCTTACTAATCGCGTCAATAATCCCTTATCAGAGCAGGAGAAAGAACTACTTAAGCTGGCGGCAACCGGCATGAATGCCAATCATATCGCCACCTCGCTCCATTTCTCGTACGGCACCGTGCGTAATCATCTGTCCGAAGCCTTTATTTAACAAGCTGGGGGCAAAAAATTGGATGGAAGCGGTCAGTGTGGCTACATGCGTAAAACAAAAACACCTCCCCTTACGGGAGGCGTTTTAACTTTTTCAACCGTATAATCCTCACTAATCCGAGTCGTCGAGCGGTTCGTTATAGCTTGGTTTCCACACGTACCGGTTCTTCCGTCTTCTCCATTTTGTTGACATCCAGGATATCGAGCAGGAAGACAAAGATCGGAATACCGATAATGAGGCCCCAGATTCCCAGGAAGTGCTGTGACAGAATCAATACAATAAACGTGTAAAACATCGGCAGCTTCGTTTTATGTGCCATCAGTTTTGGATTAAGGAAGTACGTTTCCAGTGCATGAATGATGACAATCATGACGATAACGATAATGCTTAGCTGTATTCCGCCCATTTGATAGCCGATCAGACACAGAGGCACCAATGATATAATAACGCCCGCTACCGGTACAAGGCTCAGCAGGAATACGAGAATCGTCAGAGCAAACAGATACGGGAATCCGAGTATCCATAGACCCAGAATGGTCAGAGCCGTATTGAATACGGCGATCATCAGCTGAGCCTCAATCACTTTACCAAAAGACGATACAAATTTGTCCCCAAGATAAGCTACTTCATTGTAGAACCACCCGATCTTGCTCGTTTTGAACTTGGATGTGAACTTGACGATCTCCTGCTTCTGCAGCAGGAAGAACAGACTGAGTATGATGACCAGCAGAATAAACTCAAGCCATTTGCTCAGAGCAAATATATACTTCAACGCATCGTTCGCATAGTTCTTGATGTCGTATGATTGAAGGAAGCTGGCCACTTTGGCTGCCAGATTATCCCCTTCGGCAGTATCGAAGAATGTCATAATCTCATTGGTTAACTGAATGACCTGATTGACAATTCTCGGTGAATATCTGGATATACCCAGCACAATGGCTGCGATTACGATCAGATAGAGCAGTATGACGACGACTTTATAATTAATCGGAAATAGCCGATTTAGTTTCCCCGTAATAAACTGCTGCAACCGATTCATGACATACGTCACTAGAAATAGCAGCAAGATCATGTGCAGCATACTCCCCATGCTGAACAGGACCAAACAAAACAACAGTAGAATCAAAAAGCGTCTGACTGTTGCATTTTTTAACCACTCTTTAATCATTTCCCCCAAAATCTTCACCTCGCAGCTAATATGCCCATTATGTATACGATCTCATGACCATTTGGTTTCAAAAAAAGAGAAGCCTCCCGGCTTCTCTCACGTGATGAGACTTCCCGTTGTCTCTTATTTATAGTTTATGCAGCGCACTACCTTGGTCATGCTTACTTATCCAGCGTCTCGCTCCAATCGTGGATAATACTGCCTTCAAGGTACTTCTCACAGTCCATGGCCGCCATACAGCCTGAGCCAGCCGCGGTGATGGCTTGGCGATATTTTGTATCCTGAACGTCACCGCAGGCGAATACACCCGGAATGTTCGTTTCGGTGGTTCCTGGCTTCACCACAACATAACCGTGATCATCCAGAGCAATCTGGTTACCCAGGAAGCCCGTGTTAGGCGTGTGGCCAATCGCTACAAATACGCCATCTGCTTCGAGCAGCTCCTCTTGACCTGTCTCATTATTGCGCACCTTCAGTCCCTTGACACCAAGTGCCTCAGGCACAACTTCGAGCGGTGTCCGGTTCAGAGCCCATTTCACCTTCTCATTGCTGCGCGCCCTGTCCTGCATGATCTTCGATGCCCGCAATTCGTCCCGGCGGTGAACGAGTGTCACGTCTGTTGCGAAACGGGTCAGGAAGCTGGCTTCCTCCATCGCGGAATCGCCGCCACCCACAACAACAATTTTCTTGCCACGGAAAAAGAAACCGTCACATGTCGCGCACGTACTTACGCCGCGCCCCACATTCTCCTGCTCTCCCGGAATGCCGAGATAGCGGGCAGAAGCACCGGTAGAGATAATAATCGACTCCGCCTCAAGCTCACCAATGCCTCCGACTTTCACCTTGAATGGCGGCTTGCTGAAGTCAACTTCCTCTACCCATCCATTCTTGAATTCCGCTCCAAAACGCTCTGCTTGCTTCCGCATGTTATCCATTAATTCCGGCCCCATAATACCCTGCGGGAATCCTGGAAAGTTTTCAACCTCTGTCGTGGTTGTCAGCTGGCCTCCAGGTTGCAGACCTTCTATGACCAAAGGGTTCAGGTTGGCACGAGCCAGATATATCGCTGCTGTCAGACCTGCAGGTCCGGTTCCGATCACAATCGTTCTGTATTTAGACATATAGATACAGCCTCCTTGATAAGGTTGAGAGTGTGTTGACTGGAAAACTTCTAGAGTGATATGACGAAGCCTATTCGTTAAGTTTACCCGTTTTGCAGGCAATTGTATCCTTCATGAAATTCCGATCTTTCTCAAACTGTCTCCAAGCGCATAATGTTGCTCATCTATACGGCCAACAAGAAAATGGTACATGTAACCCGGAGTATACTACACGGTTGGCGGGATGCTTCCGCACACCCGAACAATCTGCCGTGCGTATTTGCTCACGGTGGAAGCCGATATGCCGTACCGCTCCGCTATACTCTGATAGGTAACGGGACGACTGTGGATTTTGGCTGCGAGATATTCCAGCCCCGCAGCCCAGCCTTCAATTTGCTTGAGCCCTGGACCATCCGGATGTACTCTGGATACATAATCGGTCCAGATCCGTTCCATCTCCTGCTGCAGCTCCGCTTTCGCTTCTGTCATCTGCAGAGCACGCTCCACTACGGCTTGCCAGTGCGAAGTCGTTTCCGACTTGGCGTGCACTGTGCTTGGTTGCATTTTAGGGAGAAGACGGTCTGTTATCCCGGATACCGGTTGTTGATCATGGTTCTTGCCCTGATTCTGCTCTTTCATTTGGAGTCCGCTCAGCACAGATTCAGCCGCAGCAACCAGGTCCTGATCTTCATCAGGCTCTTGTACGAAGGATTGCAGTGCTTGCTGCACCTCATAATCAGCGATCATGGCCAAGGCATGAATGACCTGAAGCTTGGTTGCACGATCTCCATGGCGCAGCGCCCAGAAGAACGATGAACGGATGAGCGGGTCATTTTTCATCTCTTCCGGTATACCGTTACCATAGTTCTCCCATTGTCTGAATTGCTCGTCAAACGGAAGATGGTAATGATAGCTGAGCTTCTCCGGCTCACGCTCCCCTTCCCGAACGGCATCAAGGCCAGACAGATAGAACTTGGAAACCTCTGAGCCCGGATCTAGCTTGGACACATGGCGCCATAGCCGCTCTGCAACGTCGTAACGCTCCGTATTATACGCCGCCACGGCCGCGTAATGAGCAAGCGCCGGATCGGCTGCCGTCTCTTCATCCTTCAAGAGTCGGCGGAAATGGGTATAGGCAGAGTCATGCTGCCCGAGAATTCCCATCGTGGTAGCCAATTTATATACCTGTTCCTTTTGGAAAGGCATGATGACACGCAGTTTTTTGATCAACAATAGCACTTGGTCTGCCCGATTCTCGTTCTGGTGGAAGATCGCGAGATTACACAAGGCATGCAGGTTTCCCGGCTCCTGCTCGAGCACTTCATCAATCGTCTCTCTCGCCTTGGGGAACAGTCCCATATAGTAATAAGCCAGCGCAAGATTGTTACGGGCTGCCAAATAGTCAGGGTAGTCGGGTGACATGCCCTCCAGAAGTTCGGCTGCCTGAGCAAATTTCCCCTCTTCCAGCAGCTCTCTTGCCTGATCGTGCTCAACCACACCTTTGCGGGATTTGATCCGATTCAGCTTGGCCGGGCGATCCAGCTCATAATACAGAAGCTCCATCATCTCTTCGGCTTCCGTCATGAACTGCCCCTGTGGGTCCTCCTCCAAATACGTAACAAGTGCCTGCTCCGCTTCCTCAAACCGGTCCATATTCGCATAATTGTTGGCCATATAGAAGTAGCATTCCGTCATGGACGGATCCACCACCTCCAGCACATGCGCCAGAACGGTATTGGAAGCTTCGTAATCTCCCTTCTCAGATAATATACCCGCCATATTGCAATGGTTCACCGGATTTTCCGGTTCATATTCAACAGCTTTACGAAAATATTTTAATGCCTTGTCAACATGATTACGGTCCAGCGAGCGGACAGCTCTCTCGAAAAAGAAAGAAGCATCCAAGTGAATCGGTATAATATTGGCAAGGGGTCCTTCTGCCCGCACTAGCTTGCCCTTCATCTTCCAAGGCACCTCCTCTTTGCTTTCATTCATACTCTCCAGTATACCACATCTGGCGGCGGTCTTCTCAACATGTAGTTTCAAGAGCTTTATGCAAAAATTGCACATAAAAAAGATGCCATTCCATCCTCCTTGAAGGGTGAAATGCCATCTTTTATCCTTTCACTTCCAACAAACCCTTTTTGATGTGCAGATCATGTTATGAGGGTCTACTACCTCAATAACAAATCTTATCCTTAGAAAAACAACCAAACATGAGTATGACACCACAAATACAGTTTAAAAAAATGCTCTGTTACCCTTCTCAAGAGTACTCATGAACACTCTTCACCTGCCACTAGCTGGCTCTCTCTAATTATGGTAAAATGAGCATGTATTTCATTAATATGTAATTTGGTGTTTTTCATTCACACCTCATTTACAATTCATTCATCCAACACTGACCCTCAGCCACTTTGTGCATCATTAAGCTAACGTATATAAAACAACATATTCTAAAAGCCCAACATTATTATCTTAAGGAGAAGTTGTATGATAATTACAAAAGTGAAACCCCTCCTACTCATCTTAATATGCTTGATTACCTTTACTGGATGTTCAAAAGAGTTAGAAATTAAAGAAAATAAGTTCACTTTAGATGATGTATTAACAGTACTTGAATCACAAAAACTAGATTTAGTGTCCTATGGTATAACTGGGTATCCTTTAAAATTACAAGATGTTATACCTGATGCATACTCAGTTGAGATGCCACAGATAGAAGAACAAAACGACCCTGAATTTATACACTTTTATATCTTTAATTCTGAAAAGGATCGTATAAAAGGGGCAAAAGAATTCAATAAACAAATGGAAAGTGCTGATTCTACACCGTTCCCCATTCTATATGAGAAAGAAAATGTTCTCATAGTCTACTGGAGTAAAACCAAAGAAAATCCTTTGTTAAATGGAAAAATTGAAACTGCGATAGAGCAACTGAAGATACAATAGTGCAAACACATACTGGGCAATGCAAAGCTTTGCATTTTAACAAAGTTGTGGAATCCCTTTCTTTTATGAAACAACCTAAAAGGCACTAAATGACAGGTGCACGAGCATAATCATATTCACAAAACTTTCAGTCCAGACAAATGAATCCCCTTGTGGTATACAGATAAGGTTGACTCTTTCTGTTTATTTTGAGGGGATTTTATATGGGCAGTATTAACAGGCACTTTCACCGGAATTGAAAAGCATAGTTTTTCTGATGTCACGAACAAGACTTTCCGGTATAAGCAAGCCACGAATAAGTTGGTTGTTCTAAATACCTCTATAAGACGCTAGCTCAAATTCTAGATAATAGAGACCTTCAGGGAAACCGAGGATACTACGTCTCCCACATGAGGAACAAATCCGCAAGATGATATGGTTTTATGATAAATAAGGACCCCCATCTTATCTGATAATTTCTCATATAGCGAGTCCCTCGAACCTTCCGAATCTCGCTACCGTTGTTTGGATAATACCTGCAAGGAGTTTCTTCAGGCATTTAAAATCTGAATATCTACACCTTCAATCATATGATTTAAAAGAAACGCTTATCATCAATTTCAAGAATAATCACGAAGGTACCACGAAAACTAAACAACCTTAGTCCTATGAAATACAGAACTAAGGCTGCTTAGTTACTTCAGTTTTAATACTGTCTACTTGACAAGGCAAGTTCAGAGTACTAACACCAGTTCGCAATCTAACTTTCTTCAATGTTCACTAAATAATTTGACCTGTAATTAGGCAATGACGTTTATTTCATAGTAACTACTTGATAGCAGCATAATTTATTTCAAGTTTATCTTGGGAAGCGTTTAAAAGCCCTGTTTGATATTCATTAAATTCAGCAATATTATTAAGCGTTCCCTCTTTTACTAATTGATCATAAAGTTTACCAATTAAAATAGCTTTTTCATAGCCATATCTTGTTTCTTCGCTATTCCAAAACTCATCTTCAGTTAAACCTGTTATTCTAATTCGATTCGACATAAGTTCTTTTACTAAATAATTCTCTGGATCTAGATTTGGATCGTTTAAAGCGGCTTTTTCAACTGCAATAACATCAGTAATCTCTTGAGCTGTTGCTTCAAGTCCTAGGTTTTTAGCATTTTGTACTGTCAGTTCTGATTTAATAAAGTTCATTAATAATATCATCATCACTTTGGGAAGCTTGCTTCATTAGATTATTATTGTTTTGAAGACTACTGATTAACTCAGAACTCTTCTTGTAAAAAACAAATCTATCCCTTGTGATTTCGATTCCATTTCCCACAACCAACGGAGTTTCAGCTGTTAAATTACGATTTAATTTACCTTCCTCAAGACTTAATTGAATCTCATCAAATCCTTCTTTAATTTGTTCTTTTGGAATAGCTGACTGAGAGTATATAACTGAACCTGTCAATAGTAAAGCAGCAAATACACCCATCATAATTGATATATACTTTTTTTTCAAAAGTAGCACCTCCTAATGTGATATTTTAAATGAATCGGAAACACTTCCACCACCGGTACACTTACCAATATTCGGTGTTGCAACACCGTAATTTTCGACGTTCACCGAAAATGGGGAATCAGTAGTATATGACCATCCATTAGATTTGTAGCCTAGTATAGCTGTTCCGGGTGAAACTACATAGCTCCCTTGAATAGGTAGACTAATTGTTTGAGAACCAAAATTAGTTGACTTTCTTATTGCCAATGTTGTTGAACATCCAGTTAGACCGTAGCTACTTGGAGAAGATACACTTGCATTTGATTCTGAATAAGTATACAACTTTGAACCTGACTGAACCGTCGATGAGTATGTTAATGACGAAGATACTGTGACAAGCACAGTAAATGAAAGCCCTCCATCTAATCCCCATTGAATAATATTTTTAGATGTGGAACTAGTATCAACGGCAGCACTCGCAGTTGAATAAAAAGGAACCATTAGTAAAGCAAGACACAAGGGAACAACTATCAACAACTTTTTTATTTTTCCCAAAGAAATACCTCCAATTTTTATATTTTCCCAGCAAGTCAGCCCCTCCAAAAAGCCTAAATTTGGGAATATATACTATATTAACGCTTACAAAACAAATTTCTTAGTAATATATCCTACAGAAAGTAATTATTACCAATGCGGGTAATTTTGTATATCCAGATTGAATATGGCTTGCTTAGATAAGTTGTTCTCTTTCAGATTTTTTTCTCTAAATAGTATCCCCCTCACCTCCTACCAGCTGATGATATATATAACTTTTCGTCTTAAATGTTCAGTTATTCTCTCTTCTATTAGCGGTCTAAGTATCACTATAGCTATTCTTCTAGCAGGCAGTTAGCCGGCTCTCATAACATTTCCCGAAATCATTCTAAAAAGAATTATGCCGAGCTCCAAGGCTCGGCATATAGTGAGTTATGACTTAAACAGAAGCTTTGTTTTAATTCTCTGAATAGCCTCTTTCTGCACAGACTCGTTTTCTACTGTCAAATCCTTCACGTTATGAATCGATTGGAGTCTTAGGGTTAATGCTCTCAATGAACGCTATACGATACATTTCGAATACACATCATCCAAATGCCCCTTTAACGTACATATAACTGACTCCTTTGCGTTCAATTTGAATATGCTGCACGTTAAGGCCCTTTTTCAAATATATTTTAATCTTATACATTATTCATACGTACCAGAAAAGATCCGATAGTTTAAAACTTCATCACACCATCGATGACGATAGGGAGATATGGATCGTCTTCCTGAACGGTGTCATGAAGTTGACCAGCACAACCTTGCACCTGTCTGGTAACTTCGCCTCGCGTACAGTTGCTGCCAGATGGCCTATCTCGCCTCCGGTTAGCTCGATCCAGTCTTCTCCATAAGAATAGCGGAGCGTTCCACCCTTCCACAGATAATGCCCGCCACTCGTCTCAAGCAGCTCGCCAGCTGACAGCTCCCCTTCATCTCCGAATACGAAGGACAACTGCATCATAACCTCCTCGGGTTCGTCACCTGACAATTCCAGCTTCCACCCCTTCTCCGTTGGTACTACCTCCGCACTTGTGTGGAATGTCTGTTCATGCGTAAGTTCTCGTTTCTGATGAGGTAGCAGATACCAAGGGCTAGTGGAAGTTTTCACAGTCTCGGGCAGCTGATTTGCAGGAATAGGCGCATAATAGCCTTTCTTCTGCTCACCCCTCAGACGATATCCTGCGGACAATCGGTCCATCTTCTGCATTGGCACATAGCCTGGATTGAAGTAGGATGCCAGTTGCACGGCCAGCAGACGCACCGAACCATGACGAAGAGCGAAAAAGGACGGCACTTCCGTCATTATGGTTATGCTAGTCGCATGATCCCTTATACGGGCAACAGGCGCGCCAAAGTCCGTATGCATCCGGCTATGAGAAATATGTCCATAATGTCCTGCTGACGCCATTTGTTGTAAATAACCTTCGCGCGCAAAGTGTTCATTCAACATGATCTCATACTGCTTAGGCAGTTCGTCTTCCACCTCATATATCTCCTGCAGCTCAGGCTCCAGCAATAACCGAATGAGCGAATTGACCGAACAGACGCCAGGGTCTGTTAGTGAATCGCCTGCCCATTTCGCCATATTGGCCAAAAGCGGATCTTGGTCTATTCGGGCAAGGATTGCATATGGCAGGTAATAAGGGGACAGGTCATGCATACTGCCCAGATCCTGACGGCCCGAGTAATCCGTGACAATCTCACCTGTGGGATGTACCAGGTACACCATCATGCGCAGATTAAGTCTGACGGGCTCAAGCAGCTCAGGACGATTCAACAAGCGAGCCGCATGGATCAGCATAATGTCGCTAACCGCGTTATAGATTCCGTTGCTGCGTTCTGTCCACTCCCCATCGGGAGTTATATCCATTCCTTCCGCCAGCCACTGTTCTGCACGATTGACTGTCTCTTCCAGGTCAAACAGCTGATGCAGAAAACCAAGAGCCGCACATAACACCCAGCGATGGTTCGGCGTATGGCAACCTCCTGTAAGCATGACTGGTACGGTTCGTTCCAAAAATAACCGCATCTTGTCCAGCACAGGCTGCAGTTCCTCCCAATCCTGCTGTTGAAGCAGCTGGTACAGCTGAGCATACCCCACTACGACAAATGCCGTGTCTGGCGGCGAATGATAGTTGGTCCATCCCGGAGATATAGAGCCGTCTTCATGCTGGTTACGGAGCACAAACTCCGTTGCCAGTAGAAGGCGATTTAACAGCTCTTCATTCCGATAATAGATTGAATCAGGGTTAGCAAGCGCAGCCCCCCAGTAACACATATCCGTAGGGGTTCCGGTCGTATGATTGACCCAGGCGATTCCTGTGTAGGGATCGATTGTTCCACCGTAGTATCGGCTATTCGGATCCAGCACCTGCCGGGACAAGCCTCTCTCCACCGCCTTGTCATTGCTATCCACCAGTTGTTTGTACATGTGCTATTCCCTCCAAACTGAGTAGTCGCGCGTGATTGGGCTGGATTGCCAAAGAAACAGCCGCAGCGCACTCATTCAGCGCGCGGTCTGTTTCCAACATCATCGTCCCTCCCCTGCCGGATCCATCTTCTTCATAAGCAGTTCATGACTCTCGTGAATTTCATCCGGTGTACAAGCTGATTTCAGTTCATAGACCTTGACTTTTGCCCGGCGGATCATAGGTAGGTATGCATCATAGAAATGCATATCTTGACTGTGCACATAAGGGCACCAGTGATCCGAAAGGCCAAGTGTCTCATGAATATGAACGCCTACGATATCATCCATCAGCCCTTGCATCTCACCCACGCTGTCGTATAGCCCCAGGCGATCCATCATGATGGCATGCCCGGTATCATACCAGATGCCAACTGGAGCCCCTTGTAGAGCCTCAATAATCGTCTTGGCTTCTGCCAGCGTAGGAATCTGCTGTGGTCTGGAGCGGGTTTCGATGCCGAACCGGACATGAAGACCTTTGGCCGCTGCCTGATTGCAGACTTCATCCAGGCTGCGGATAATCTGTTGGACATAGCCGTTGCTCAGTGCCTGCCGCCGTTCAACAAATTCCTCCCATTTGCTGCGATACTTAGCTGAATCCTTCCCCTCGTCGTGATACAGCTGTGCAAGCTCCTTGCTGACACTCTCCGGGATAGGTACCTCTCCCGGATGTACAACAACAGCCTCAGCTCCGTAACGATGGGCATATTCTGCGGAACCGACAAGCAGCTGGATGGCCTTTTGACGCTTCGTTTCATCCTGGAATCCGAGCAGTACCGAGTCTGTACCGTAATCAGGGTCCGGGACATGGGGAAATGTGTTATGCACACTGGAAACACCAATCTCTCCGCTCTCAATCATAGGCTCAATGGACGTCAGCATTTCCTTCGTCACGTTATAGTTAAGTTCAACCCGGCGGAAGCCAAGCTCGCGAATTTCCTGGATCATGGCCTCGCCCACCTGGTGACGCTTAATGTTCCAGCATGTGGAGAACGAATACTCACCCTTGTCATTTTGCTGCATACAAGCTCAACCTTCCTTTCTCTGTTGCAACCTTATCCCGCATATAGTGGGTATGGCTTCAATCAACCTTTTACGGCCCCAAGCATGGCACCACTAACGAAATATTTCTGCAGCCAAGGATAGACAAGCAGGATGGGAACGGTAGCAAATATAACGGTGGCAGCCTTCAGACTTTCCGGCGTGAGCGGTGCCCGGTTGGCACCCTCCATCTGTGTCAGTTCACTCACCATGTTGTTCTGTACCATTTGGAATAGCTTGAGCTGCAGCGGATACAGCTGTGGATCGTTAATATACATCAGGGAATCCTGGAATCCGTTCCAGCGTCCCACCGCATAGAAGAGAGACAAGGTGGCCATCACTGGCAACGAGAGTGGAAGAATGATTTTCAACAACGTATGAAGATGTGAGCTTCCATCAATCTCAGCCGATTCCTCCAGACTTTCCGGAATGCCATTGAAGAAGGAGATCAGGAGAATCAGGTTAAATGGACTGACCAAACCCGGCAATATCAATGCCCAGACCGAATTCAGTAAATGCAGATCACGAATCAGCAAGTATTCCGGAATGATCCCGCCACTGAAGAACATCGTAATGATGATGACATACATGAAGAGCTTGCGGCCCTTCAGTTTCTTCTTGGTCAACGGGTACGCTGCAGCAATAGTAAACAGCATGCATAATACCGTAGTCGCAATCGTTAGAAGCGCAGTGTAACCAAGTGAATAGAGCATGGAATGGTCAGAGAACACCTTGACGTATGCATCCCAATTAAACTCCTTCGGAAACAGCGTCACTTCTCCCGATGTTATCGCTCTGTTGGAGCTAAACGATATGGCAATCGTGTGCAGAAAAGGAGCCAGACAGAACACGACAAACAGGGTTACAAAGGAGATATTAACGATATCAAAAATCCGATTTGAGGTGCGGTCACTCATGTGTGCACAACTCCTTTACTGATGGTCTACAGCATAACAGGCTCGCGTACGTTCTTTTCCTCTACAAAATCCCTTCACCAGTTACCTTTTTCGAAATGTAGTTGGAGCCCAGCACGAAAATAAGACCCACGACGGCCTGGAACAGTCCGACTACCGTTGCCAGTGTATACTGCCCGGATTCCAAACCCATCCGGTATACGAAGGTGCTTAGAACATCTGAATATTCACGCACCGCTGTGTTCCCGATAATGTAAGGACGATCGAATCCAATCGTGACCATGTGCCCCAGATTCAGAATAAGCAGGGTTACAATGGTCGGCTTGATGCTCGGCAATGTAATATGCCAGATCTTTTTGAGACGTGTTGCTCCATCGATCTCAGCCGCTTCAAACAACTCCTTGTTCACACCCGTCAGTGCAGCCAGATACAGGATGGTTCCCCACCCGGCACTTTGCCAGACACCGGTAAACAGGTAGGTTACAAGCCACGGATTCTTCTCCGTCAGAAATGGGATGGGGTTCAGCCCCATACTCTCGAGCACACCGTTTACCATACCGGATTGGTTGCCAAACAGCTGGTATACGATCCCCCCGATAATCACCCATGAAATGAAGTGAGGGATATACAGGATGGTCTGCGACAGCTTTTTGAACCATTTAAACCGAATTTCATAGAGCATGATTGCCAGGATAATTGGAGCAGGAAAAGATACAATCAGATCCAGAAAGTTGAGCATAAAGGTATTTCGCAGCGTGGTGTAGAAGTCCCGCATCCCAAATACCTCGCGGAAGGCATCAAAGCCAATCCACTCGCTGCCGCCAATACCCTGAAACAGGTTAAAATCCTTAAATGCAATCTGTACGCCATACATTGGTCCGTAACGGAAAATCACAAAGTAAATAAGGGGCAGGGAAATCAACGCGTACAATTGCCAATACCTCTTCAAGTAGGGGGTCATGTCTGTCTCCTCCAATCCGTGAAGATAAACTGTGCCGCCTCAGGTGACGGCACAGGTCACTTCAAAGTTTATCCGCTCTATCCAGTAGCTCTGTACCACTTGCGAGGATCTTTTTTCTTATTTGGCAGCAAGCTCCTGAACGGCCTGTTCAAGTTCTTTCTTCAGTGCTTCACCGCCGAGTGACATGTAATCATTCATTTCCCGTTCGTATACCGCTTCGAATTCTTCCGGTTTCGCCATTGCTGTTTTCACGATAATGACATTGAGCTTATCTTTGAGGGCTGTACCATATTTCATCTCTGCTTCAATTGGCTTATCGAAGATAATAGGTCCTACAGTGTCCGTATTGGCAATATCGATGGACTGCTTCAACATCTCCTGATTGTTCTGCGGGAATCCCAAGACCCAAGCTTTTTCATTCATGGCCTGGTCACCCACATTTTTGCCGTTCGAAATGATGGCCATATCCCCTGCATTGAAAAGACGATCCTTGGCTTCCTGCGTGGCATCCTCTTTGACAACGGGAAGTCCATCGACCAGTTCATAGTTCTCGCCTTCAACCCCGTTGAGGATATCCCTCAGGTTATTGTCAGAAGCCATCCAGTCCAAATATTTAATGGCTTCCACAGCGCGTTTGCTGCTTTTAGGAATCATAATGTACATGCCGTTGGAGCCGTAACGAGACTTAATATGTTTGTTGTCTACATTCGCATTGGTATAAGCATCGACTGGAACCAGGTTGCTTCCCTCTACATTTTTGCGCAGATTGTCCAGCGTTCCATCCGCGTAGAAGA
This sequence comes from Paenibacillus pabuli, assembly GCF_039831995.1. Lineage (NCBI taxonomy): Bacteria > Bacillati > Bacillota > Bacilli > Caryophanales > Paenibacillaceae > Paenibacillus > Paenibacillus pabuli. Next base: position 972,932 of record NZ_JBDOIO010000005.1, on the reverse strand, counting down.
TGGCATCCACATCTTCAGACCAGTAGCCGATGTTACCGTTCTGCACGTCCTTGGCCAGTTGGGTTTTATCTTCATCCAGACTGAAGTCTTTGCTGATTAAGCCTTCGTTGTACAGCTTGTTCATAAACTTCATGGCATCCTTGAAGCCCTCATGCAGTGGCAGCTCAAAACGCTGAGCGTATGTCAGATCACCACTAACCGGCTTGATAAAGGAATAGATCAATGTTTCAAATTGAGCTGGAGCAAGGGCCATTCCCATTGGAATGTTTTTGCTGCCAAGCTGACCAGGGTCCTTCTCTTTAAACGCCTTCAAAGTGATGTACAGTTCATCGGTCGTTGAAGGCAATGGTAATCCCACTTTATCCAGCCAGTCCTGACGAATGTACGAGCTGTATCGCCCTGTAATCGCACGTTTACCCGGTACAGCGAACTGCTGGCCTTCCAGCTGTCCAAACTTTAATGTATCCTCGCCCAGGAACTTCTTCAGGTTCGGTCCATACTGATCCAGCAGTTCACCGACATCGGTCAGCCCGCCCTGCTGGGCATAGCGGTAGAACACACTTGAGTCATATACAAAAACAATATCGGGAACATCGGTATTGCTGGCCATGAGAACATTCAGCTTCGTCACTTCTTCCGAGCGCTGAATCGGTACGAATTGCACATCGATATTATTCGGGTCACCGAATTTTTCCTGCACCAGTTTCGATAAGTAGTTGTTCGTAATGGTGTAAGGTGAAGGACTGTTACCACGATCAAACACTTCCACTTTCAAGGTGACACGCTCGCCATTACCTGACGCATTGCCATCTGCTCCGCCTTGTTCTGATGCGGATGAACAGCCGGCCAGCAAGGAAACTCCCATTACCATCGTAAGCGCAAGTCCTACCCATTTCTTTAGACTCCCCTTGGTTGCTTTTCCTGTCATTTGTGTCATCTCCTTTGCCCTTGTGTGAATGGTTAAATCCTGCCCAGAGTATTCCACATCACTCCTGACATTGGCAACAAACTCGTTTCGTAAACGCTTACATAAGGATAATGGTTTATGCGAGCGACGATTTTCGTACACTGACCATTTTCATCGACCCTTGCCCCATGTATTTATCCACCCTGCACAGTGTTGTTACCGCCCAACCGACCCGCCTTCAAAACACGATAAACCATTTTCATACACTGCCTATATTCGCAAGAGCGCATTAAACTGGAATCATGTGAGTCCGTTACACGATAACCTGTCCCTCTGTCAGTAGGATCATTATGCTCCAACAGCAATAGGGCGGAATTCGTGCATAATGCTCTCCTGACGGAGAGCGCCTGCACGAATTCCGCCCTGTACATGTCCTGATGTAGTCAGCCGCTCGACTCTTTCTCTTCATGATTGCTCGCGGGATGCTCACGCTTCAACCGGCGATAGTCACCAGGTGTGATCCCAGTTACCCGTTTGAACACACGTCCAAGAGTAATTCCGTTGGCATAACCAACTTTTAGAGCAATGTCCTGCAACGAAAGATCAGTATGGACCAGAAGTCGTTCAACTTCCTTCATCCGCAGCTCGGTCAGGAAATCCACAAACTTCATGTTAAACTCTGTTTTGAATAAATAACTTGCATGCTTGCCCGAAACCTGGAATCGATCACTCAGATGCTTCAGCGAAAGATCCGGATTCGCAAACTGTTCTTCAATGTATGTTTTCATCTCATTGACCAATGCTCTGTAACTCTTGGTTTCGGTCACCGATACATAGGTTCGGAACAGTTCGGTCAGATCATCAAACAGCATGGATTTAACATCCTCAAGTGTCTCCGCTTCTTTCATCGATTTTAACCACATGTTCAAGTGTTCTTCGGATAATTTCTCCTGTAGCTCCTCTGACATCATAGCCACTTCGCGGCGAAGCATCTGCAGCATGGCCTCTACAAGGGAGAGAATATCGTCATCAGGCAGCATGTTGTGCTCAAAGGCAGTGAAAATCTCCTCAAGCAGGTCACGCCACTGGCCGCTCGACATTCGGAACCGCTTCACAAAATCGGCGATCATCTGCAAGTAGGTGTAGGTTTCCAGCAACTGTTGAGAGGGTTCACCGGCCCCGGCCAGAACCACATCTCCATTCATCAGAAGCTTGCGATGCATTACGGCTTCTGCTGCTGTATATGAGTCACGGATTGCTCCTACCCCCCTGGCAATCGGCCCGATTCCGAAGCTAAGCGAGATACGGAGATTTTGTTCCACCCAAGACCTGAACTCTTCTGCAACTGCACAGATTCGGTCTGTCATATCTTCACTTGGTTCCAGGGACTGGAAAAGGATCGCAATCCGGTCCGCACTCACCCACTCCATCCAGCATTGCATGCCTGTGTTACGAGTGAGCTCCTGCAAGACATTCATCAGAGCGAATTTAAGCGTGTTCTGCTCGCCTCGCGTGTATCGTTCCTGGAACCCCTTCTCATATCGATTGATTTCTCCGAGTACGACCGTAAAGTGTGATGACTGATCCGTATCCGTTAACGGTGATAGGTCCTTTAATCGTTCAGTGGCACGATCCAGATTCTCTCCATGCAATAGATCGTTGAATAGCTTGCTCCGCTGCAGCAGCGCATTTTCCCTGCTTTTCTCGTCATAATCCATCATGTGATTGATCAGATTTTCAAGTACGCCGTCAATCAGCTTCATTTCGTCGACACTTGACCCTGATTGCTCCAATGCTCTAATTTGATGGGCCTCAATTCGGTTCATGATAATCTGAATAGGCTTATAATTGCGGCGAGTAATATAGACAATATAAATGATGGCACAGACAACGGTCAGGGCAGCAATAAACACCCATACATAAGAAATAACCGATACCCAGCCAAAGAGATTGCCTGCCTTAATACCACTATGGAGCGTCCAACCAAGCCTTTCGAGATGAAGTGTATTTAATGGTTGTCCCCCATGAGCGCCTTCACTGTCTGAGTGGGCATTATATACAACCTGACCCTTCTGGTCCGTAACAGTCATGAAGGAAAGTTGTCCATTCACCATGCTGTCGATGCTCTGCTCAATGCTGCTCATCTTGATGTTAATGACCAATACACCATCGGTGCCAAAGGGTAACGGCATGTCCTTATTAACCGTGAGCACACGGATTGGGGTACGCTGAACCGATTCCACATCATATACTCGGACGGGCTGCCACCCGGGAGCAAGGGAACCAGACATGATTTGATCAATCCAGTTCTGATCTGCAAAGCCTTCTATTTCCCGGGCTCCGCTTGAAGTTAAAGCGCTATCATTTTTCTTGTCATATAAATAAATCGATTGAATCCATGAAGAGGAATTCGTCAGTTCACGCAAACTCTGCGCAATCGTATAGACCGTTTCTTTGCTTGCCTGACCTGGATTATTGAAGTAGAGCTTATACGCCTGCTCACTCTGTACGGCCTCCGTCACCGACAGTTCAATATCACGAATAGTACGATCGAGGTTATCTACCAGATAACTGGAGGATATACGGTCCGCTTTTCTCGTTTCTTCTCTGGAAATATCGTTAATGAAAACAAAAGCGATAAAAATGAGTATGGTCACGGTAAGGAAAAAAATAGGGAAATACGAAAAGAGTAATCGATAATACCAAGTACGGGACAATAGACCCCACTCCTCACTCCACTGAGCCAATATACATCAGCTGTGGTTCTCCTGTTCATCACGATGTGACACTCTCGGACAGCTCCAAAATAACTCCGATAGATGCAATTTGATGTTATTATAGCACAAGCTTCAGAACAGCCAAGCAGGGAATTATAGCATCACGCGATTCCGGTGAAAAAACAAAAAACCGTGCTGAGCAGCTAACTACTCAAACACGGAACAGCCAATATCCTTGAACACTTTAGATTCCCGAATCTCTAAACAATGTAGCCATGGAGCCTCCATCCACAATAATGCGAACGGCTCGTGCCAGCATTGGCGCGACAGGCAGCACTTTGAAGCACTCCGGATGGTCATCAGGCAGCGCAATGGAATCTGTGACAACCACTTCGGCTATGGATGGATGATTAAGCTTGCTTAACGCATTATCCGAGAACAGACCGTGTGTCGCACACACATACACATTTTTGGAACCGCGTTCCTTCAACCCTTCCACCACATTCAAAATTGTCGTTCCTGTATCAATCAGGTCTTCAATGATAATTGGCGTGCGCCCTTCCACATCTCCAATTACATGGGTAATGATGGATTCATTGTGGCTCGGCCGCTTTTTGATCATAATGGCAAAAGGTGAGTCTAACCGATTCGCCAGCTTCTCTGCCATGGAAGCCCGTCCGGCATCCGGGGATACGACCACCGGATTTTCAATGCCTTTGCTGAGCAGGTACTCGCTAATCAGATCAAGCGATGTCATATGATCGACAGGAATATTGAAGAAGCCCTGGATTGCTGCAGCATGCAAATCGATCGTCACTACCCGGTTTGCACCGGCTGTCGTCAGGACATCTGCCACCATCTTGGCCGAGATCGGCTCACGCGGTGCAGACTTGCGCTCCTGGCGGGCATATCCGTAATAGGGAACGATAATGTTCACTGTGCGGGCAGAAGCCCGTTTGGCTGCATCAATCATCACGAGCAGTTCGACAAACAGCTCATTAATTGGATGAGACAGTGACTGAACCAGAAACACATCGCAGTTACGGATGGTTTCTTCGTAATGAACGTATATTTCTCCGCTCTTGAACCGGGACAGCTTGATTTTGCCCAACTGTACGCCCAGCTTGTCACATACCTGTTCTGCCAGCTTGGGGTTCGATGAACCGGAAAAAATACGTAACGAATGTTGCATAATGCCCCTCCCGAGGGTTAGATTCCCTATATAATCCCTTATTGAACAAGGTTATTTCCTAACCTCATTATACCCCACTGCCTTATACATTTAAAGGAACGAAAGAGCGACGGCGGCCTTCAAAAACAGCCACCTCTGTACAACCCAGCTCATGCAGAAGTTGCTCGGCTTCAGGCAAATGTTCACCCAGTTTAAGTGGGTCGTGGGCATCAGAACCAAGGGTGAGCGGGATACCCAGCTTAATGGCTTCTGTTAACATCCGGCGACTAGGGAACATCTCAGCACAAGGCTTCGACAATCCCGACGCATTAAGCTCCATAGCACAGCCACTCTTCGCAATGGCTTGCAGAGCAGCATTCTCCAGTGCAATACGCTCTTCCGTCTGCTCCGGTGAGGGATTGAAGCCAAAACGCTTAATAACGTCAGTGTGCCCCATAATATCGTACATGCCTGTAGCAGCAGCTTTACTTACAGCATCATAATACTGACGGTATACCTCCAAAATATCTTTGCCTTCCCAGTGATGGGTCTGACGGAAGTCGGTGATATCCCATTTCCCAAGGAAATGAACCGAACCGATGATGTAATCCCAAGGATAACGTTCAATGATTGACCGGATTTCGGACTCCCATCCTTCGATGTAATCCCCTTCAAGGCCAACACGCACCTCGATCTGTCCGCGGTACCGCTCTTTCAGCGAGAAGCATTCTTCCACATAGCGAGGCAGCTCCTCCATGGGCATTGCCATTTCGGGATAATAATTCGATGGATCTACATGCAGCAAAGGCATGTGATCAGACAGTCCAATCTGGGACAGTCCAATCTCCACGCCTCGCTGTACATAAGCCTCAAGCTTGCCGACAGCATGACCACAGCGCTCATGGTGAGTGTGATAGTCAATACGCATTAGAGCACCCCCTAATCGCGGCGTGGCCGTTCATGACGGCGGCTCAGCTCAGCCATAATGTCGTCCAGCGGCAGTTTGCGCTCTTGCAATAGAACGAGCAGGTGATACATCAGGTCACTGACCTCAAGTCGAAGCTCGTCATTATCTTTATTTTTGGCGGCGATGATCGTTTCGGAAGCTTCTTCACCGATTTTTTTCAATATTTTATCAACGCCCTTATCAAACAGATACGTGGTATATGCACCTTCCGGACGTTCCACTTCACGCTTAGCAATGACGGATTCAAGTTCAGCAAGTACGTCAAAGCGGCCTTCTGCTCTTGATTCCGAAGAGTCTGCGTTTGTCTCATTTCCGGATTGTTCTGTAGATTTCTGAGGCAGACCCACAATTTCATTATGGAAACAGGTCACTTCACCGGTATGGCAAGCAGGACCGTTTGGTTTAACCTCTACCAGCAGCGTATCCCCATCACAATCGTACTTTAGTGAGGTAATTGTCTGTACGTTCCCGGACGTAGCACCTTTGTGCCACAGCTCTTGGCGTGAACGCGACCAGAACCAGGTTTCTCCCGATTCCAGTGACAACTTCAATGATTCCCGGTTCATATATGCCATCATTAACACTTGGCGTGTCTCGGCATCCTGCACGATCGCAGGTACCAGACCATCACTCCAGCGGATATGCTCTACAACCTGCTCCAGGGATAAGCGCTCCCTGATCTCGTTACTTACATTACTCACGGATCTCCACCCCTTGTTCTCTCAAATGTTGTTTTAACGCCGGTAAAGCGATCTCTTTATAATGAAATATCGTTGCAGCAAGTCCTGCATCTGCTTTGCCAGCAGTAAACACGTCGTAGAAATGAGATTCCTTACCCGCACCGCCTGAAGCAATGACAGGAATTCGTACTGATTCGGATACAGCAGCAGTCAGCTTCAGGTCGAATCCATCTTTGGTTCCATCCGCATCCATGCTGGTTAGCAGAATTTCGCCGGCCCCCAGTTCCTCAGCTTGTTTTACCCATTCGAGCGCCTTGATTCCTGAAGGTTTCCGTCCTCCATGAGTGTAGACCTCCCACTCTCCCCAGGCTTCATTGTACTTGGCGTCTACTGCCACTACAATACATTGGGAACCGAAGCGGCGAGCACCGTCGGCAATCAGCTGGGGATTCAGCACAGCAGCCGTGTTGACTGCGATTTTGTCTGCACCCGCACGCAGGATGCGCTTCATGTCTTCAACTTTAGAGATGCCACCACCAACAGTGAAGGGGATGGCGATTTCGCCAGCGGTCTGCCGTACCACTTCTTCCATCGTTTCGCGACCTTCGACAGAAGCTGAAATATCGAGAAATACCAGTTCGTCTGCACCCTCACGGTCATACAGTGCCGCCAACTCGACCGGATCACCCGCATCGCGGAGATTCACGAAGTTAACGCCTTTGACAACCCGGCCATCCTTAACGTCCAGACAGGGGATAATTCTTTTTGCCAGCATACTCCTCTTCCTCTCTATCCAGTTCCTTTACTTGTTGACTGTGCGCACTGCTTCGGACAGATCAATACTGCCGGTATACAGCGCCTTACCAACGATTGCTCCTCCGATTCCATCATCCGCATGACGGCTCAGGCGAAGCAGATCATCCATCACACTTACACCTCCGGAAGCGATAACATTACGTCCGCTCGCCTTGGCAAGTGATACAATGGCTTCCACATTTGGCCCCTGCATCATTCCATCACGGGAAATGTCGGTGAAGATAAACGTCTCAGCACCGAATGCAGCCAGTTCTTTCGCCAGTACTTCAGCTTGCACCTCGGATGTTTCCAGCCAGCCGCGAGTAGCCACATAACCGTTTCGGGCATCGATACCGATCGCCACTTTATCTCCATAACGTCCTAACACTTCTTCGGTAAAGGCCCGATCCTCAATCGCCGCTGTTCCAATAATGAGCCGGCTCACGCCAAGACCGAGTAAACGTTCCACATCAGCTACGGTACGAAGTCCCCCGCCTACCTGTACAGGCACGTTAACTGCAGATGCAATGCGTCCGATCAACTCGTCATTTACGGGGTGACCCGCTTTTGCACCGTCCAGATCGACCAGATGAACGTATGTACCCCCTTGCTTCTCCCAGGAAAGGGCAACCTCTACAGGGTCATCATTATATACCGTCTCCTGATTGTAATCCCCCTGCACCAGTCTTACACATTTGCCGTCCCGGATATCAATTGCCGGATATATGATAAAAGATGACATACAAGGCCTCCTGATTTGTTCTTTATTAGTTTATCAATCTATATGAGCTTGACTGCTTATCCATAATGTATCGGTAGGATAGGGCTGCCCATCCTTTCATAGGTTCAATCTGAACGGATCTCCTGGCCGGAAATCCGACATATCCCTAATTAGGCTTACCCGTCAAGGCCAGGAAATTTCCGAGCAGCTTTATGCCCAGTTCACCGCTCTTCTCCGGGTGAAACTGCATGCCGAAGTTGCTACCCCTTCCCACAATGGCTGTAACCGGGTGACCGTAATCTGTTACTGCCAGCAGATCACTTTCCACTTCGGTACGCGCATGATAGGAATGGACAAAATAAACATGTCCGGCTTCAAGCCCTTCAAAAAGAGGATTTTCCGGATGAAGGAACTCCAGGCGATTCCACCCCATATGAGGGACCTTCAATTCTCCTGCTGCAAAACGCACCACTTTTCCGGGCAGGATATCCAAGCCGTAGTGCTCCCCATGCTCCTCACTGGAACTAAACAGCAGCTGCATGCCCAGACAGATCCCGAGCAGTGGTTTCGTTCCAGCTGCCGCTTCTTTCACAACAACGTCCAATCCACTCTCCCGCAGATGCTCCATTGCATCACCAAATGCACCCACGCCCGGCAGGATGACCCCGTCTGCATTTAGAATCGTTTCCCTGTCACTAGTCACCAGCGCTTCATAGCCAAGACGTTCGACCGCTTTGCCGACGCTGTGCAGGTTCCCCATACCGTAATCGACAATTGCAATCGCCATCGTCTACAGCACTCCCTTCGTGGAAGGCACACCTGTTACACGTGGATCGATCATCGTTGCTTCATCCAGTGCACGTCCCAACGCCTTAAAGATTGCTTCAATCATGTGATGTGTGTTCTGGCCGTAGTGTACAATGACGTGCAGTGTAATCCGCGCCTCCAGCGCCAGTTTCCACAGAAATTCATGTACCAGTTCGGTAGAGAAGCTGCCCACTTGCTGGGATGGATACTCCGCGCGATACTCGAAGTGAGGTCTGTTGCTTACATCAATGATAACTTGAGCAAGCGCCTCATCCATCGGTACAAATACGCTGGCATAACGCTTGATGCCCCGTTTGTCTCCAAGCGCTTCACGAAGGGTCTGCCCCAGACAGATTCCAATATCCTCAACCGTGTGATGATCATCAATATCAATGTCTCCACGCGCCTGTACGTTCAGATCGAATTGTCCGTGCTTTGTGAACAGATCGAGCATATGGTTTAGGAAAGGAACGTCCGTCTCAATTGTCGATTGTCCGGTCCCGTCTACGGCAAATGCCAATTGAATATTCGTCTCGTTCGTCTTGCGATCAACCTCTGCCTGGCGCACAGCACCTTTCGTTTCAAGCTCCACTCCGTTATTTTGCTTATCCATTGTCCGATTCCGCCTTTCCTTCCTGTTCTAACCGTACAGCGATTGCACGGGCGTGCCCTTCAAGCCCTTCATGGCGGGCCAGTTCTATAATAGCCGCTCCGTTTTGGAGCAGCGCTTCCTTGCTATAGTAGATCAAACTTGATTTCTTAATAAAGTCATCCACGTCTACCGGTGAACTGAACCGGGCTGTTCCGTTTGTCGGAATGATATGATTCGGGCCGGCAAAATAATCCCCTACCGGTTCCGAGCTGTACGGGCCGAGGAAGATCGCGCCGGCATTTTCGATCCGGCCGGCATAAGCCATCGGCTCCTGCACCAGAATCTCCAGATGCTCTGGTGCAAGCCGGTTCACCACATCGATTCCTTCATCCATGGAATCGACCACAATAATCGCGCCGTACTGCTCCACGGAAGCAGCAGCGATCGCCTTCCGCGGCAGCGCCTCAAGCTGGCGCTGCACTTCGGCCTGCACGGCTTCCGCCAGCACGGCCGAGGTCGTGACGAGAATGGCCGATGCCATCTCGTCATGTTCCGCCTGCGACAACAAGTCTGCGGCGACATACACCGGGTTCGCCGTTTCATCGGCGAGCACCACAATTTCACTCGGCCCGGCGATACTGTCGATATCGACCGCGCCGTAGACCTCGCGCTTCGCGAGCGCCACGTAGATATTGCCCGGTCCACAGATCTTGTCGACCGGGGCAATGCTCTCCGTGCCGTAAGCTAGGGCGGCGATGGCCTGCGCGCCGCCAACCCGGTACATCTCGTTCACGCCCGCTTCCGCGGCAGCAACGAGAATGTACGGGTCAATCCCCTCGCCGCCGTTGGTCGACGGCGGCGTCACCATAACAATCTCTGGCACGCCGGCAACCTGTGCCGGAATGACATTCATCAGCACCGACGAAGGATATGCTGCTTTGCCGCCAGGCACATACACCCCGACCCGCTTCAGCGGCCGGATGACCTGGCCCAGCAGACTGCCGTCCGGCTGCCAATCCATCCACGAGTTGCGCTTCTGTTTCACGTGAAACGCTCGAATATTGGCGGCGGCTTGCCGAATCGCCGTCACGAAAGAAGGTTCTACAGCAGCGTAGGCCGCCTGAAGCTCTTCCTGAGGCACGCGCAGTCCCGCAGCAGTCAGTTTCGTGCGGTCCAGCTCCTCCGTATACCGCAGCAGTGCCGCATCCCCTTCCCGCCGGATGTCACTGACAATACGCCGGACCGTTTCATTTTGCTCAGGTGTACCATAATCCACTTCACGCTTCAGATCAAATTCCCGTGCAGGTACAATTTTCATGCTCTTCTACCTCCCTGGCCCCTGTATTTCCTGTCATCCATAAGTGTTAATCGATGCCTCTAATCCTTCTTGCCCAATCGTTTATCCCTGAAGGCTTCCTGCCGAAAATTCATTAGTCGTTGGAATGACCTGCTGCAATGCATCGCATAATGCCTGAATCCGTGCATTTTTCATCCGATAACTCACCCGGTTTGCGATAAGGCGGCTCGTGATATCCAGAATGCCTGTCATCTCAACCAATCCGTTCTCACGCAGTGTCTGTCCCGTCTCCACCAGATCCACAATCCGGTCAGCCAGCCCGATCAAGGGTGCAAGTTCAATGGAGCCGTTCAATTTGATGACTTCCACCTGCTGCCCCTGTTCGCGGAAATATTGAGATGCAATTCTCGGGTATTTCGTCGCCACACGCTGCTGGATACCCGGTGTCCAATCCGGCAGACCGATAACCGACATACGGCACTGTGCAATCCCCAGATTCAGCAGTTCGTAGACGTCGCGATTCTCCTCAAGCAGCACGTCCTTACCCACAATTCCGATATCCGCTACACCGTATTCCACATACGTTGGAACATCTACAGGCTTCGCCATGATGAACTCCATCCCCGCTTCGGGCACTTCAATGACAAGTTTGCGTGTGTCGTCCACATCGACAGGAATATCGAGTCCCGCTTCACGGAAGAGCTTGGAAGCTTTTTTATAGATCCGGCCCTTTGGCATGGCTACCTTCAAAATATCCGACATCTCAGCGTCCTCCTTGTTCAGCTTGATAGGTGATAATCTGCTCGTAGACGTCCCTTGTCGAACGCACTGAGCTACCCCGGGATGATACAGCCACTTCTGCTGCTGGTTCTGTTACTTCGCGATCGGATAAAAGGCGAGTCACCACGTTTTGTCCGCCGCTCCGTAAACGGGCCGCTTCCGCCAGCGCTTCAGCCCGGCGTGCCTTGTCATACTGGATAAGCACAGGTTTGTTTTCTTCCATCGTAATGCCATGCACTCCGTCGATGATCCGATTCGTTTTCAGCGCAAATCCCGTTGCCGGAAGCGAGCGGCCAAACTGCTGCAGCAGATTGTCATAGCGCCCCCCGCTGCACACCGGTGATCCCAGTTCTGCCGCATACCCTTCGAAGGTCATGCCTGTATAATAGGAGAAGTCTCCGATCATGGTCAGGTCAATTAGTACATGTTCTGATACACCGTAGGCTTCCAGCACTTCAAACACAGCACACAGATGAGCAATCGATTGCGCTGCTTCAGCACTGGAGCTAAGTTCTACTGCATGTGCACATACTTCTTTCCCGCCACGCAACCGCAGAATGGCTTCCAATTGTTCTTTCGGTTTTGGTTCCAGATTAAGCTCCTCGATCGACTGACGATATCCAACATAGTCGCGTCCGAGCAACCCCTCTTTGAGTGCGGCCTGTTGTGCCGTCTGTCCTGGAATGACTTCCTCCAGCAAACCGTTTAGAAATCCCATATGTCCCATCGCTATTTTAAAAGAAGACACTCCCGCTGCCTGCAGCGAGGCAATCGCAAGTGCAACCACTTCGGCATCCGCCTCTGGTGAGTCATCCCCAACCAGCTCTACACCTGTCTGAAAGAATTCAGCCTCACGTCCGGCCTCTTCTTCAATGGAACGAAACACATTCGCATGATAGGACAGACGCAGCGGGAGCGATTCATCTTTTAATAAAGAAGATACTACTCGTGCAATGGGTGCTGTCAGATCCGATCTCAGTACAAGTGTAGTTCCACGATTATTGAGCAGTTTGAACAATTTTCGATCCGAGGTCGAACTCGCCACTCCCACCGTATCGTAATATTCAATCGTTGGCGTTATAATCTGGCGGTAACCCCAGCGTTCCATACATTCAAGTACGTTCCGTTCAATCGTTCTCAGCTTGTTTACCACAAGTGGTGTATAGTCACGAAAACCTGTCGGTTTTTCGAAGCCTTTTGGTTTGGACATTGGTATCATTCACCCCGAGTCAGTAGTTTGGTTTATGGGCTTTAGCTTTATCTTAAATAGGATTTATGTATCTTAAATCCCGATTCCATCTTCTATTACCCTTTAATAAGGGACTGTGTTCAGATGCTGCCGGGCAGCCTTCTTGATGCATTCTTGAACCGTTCTTGATTGATGATAAGTTCTTACTACTCCATAATACTTTCATATGGTAAAGTGCTAACAAACTAAAGGATATGGGATATGATAACATGAATGACTCCTCATCGTCAACAATACAGTCCTCTAGCTTACCCGCTCTGCCATATCATTTATTTCTGTTCAAACAAGTCCTCTCAGCAACATCTGTATACGAAAAAAGCTGCCATCAGCAGCTCTTTCTCATCAGAAGCAAGCACAATTGTCGTGTGCCTCTGTATATCATGTATTTTTGGACGACTCCTCATAACTTACATGGGGTGTCCACTGCTATACCTTTTGATACCCTACCCTAATGGACACGCTCATCTATTTTCACGTGAAGCTCCAATTCACTGGTATCCACGTTGCGCGATAGTTCACGAAGTGGATTCCCACCGACAAAAGCTCCTGGGGCTACGTCCTTGTGAACAACTGCTCCTGCAGCGACCACTGCTCCATCCCCGATGGTTACTCCAGGGAGGATTGTCGTGTTGGCACCGATCAGCACATTTTCACCGATAATGACTTCTCCCAATCTGTACTCTTTAATGAGGTACTCATGTGCGAGAATTGTTGTGTTATAACCGATGACTGAGTTTTCACCAACTGTGATCTTCTCGGGGAAGAACACATCTACCATAACCATCAGTCCAAATGCCGTATGTTTGCCCACCTTCATACCGAGCATGTGGCGATAGATCCAGTTCTTCACAGGAAGAATAGGACAATACCGTGACAACTGAATCCATATAAAGTTGCGAACACCCTTCCACGGACTTACCGTCTTGTAGATATGCCAGAGTGCGTTGTGGCCCTCTACCGGATAGCGGGTGACTTTCCTCATGAACGTCCCGTTTCAATACGGGTCAGCGCAAGCAAGTCCTTCATGTCATGTAGTATATAATCCGGGCCATATTCACTCAGCGCTGCCTCTCCCTTAAGAGACCAGGCAACGCCTGCTGCAAGTGCACCCGCATTTTGGGCGGATTGGATATCGACCGGGCTATCCCCAACCATCAGCGTTGTAGCCGGGTCTGCACCCAGCTCCTCCATTGCTTTAAGTACAGGTTCAGCATGAGGTTTCGGATGGGTTACATCGGTCACCGTTACAATGGATTTCATATATTTCATCAAGTCAAAACGTTCCAGCACTTTAAGCGTAGATGGACGAATCTTGGTCGTCACTACTCCCATCACAATACCCGCTTGGTGCAGAGCCTCAACAACCTCATTCACATGCGGAAAAGGTTTTACCATCGCTTCATGATGGATATCATTATAAGCACGGTACCCTTTAACATACTCGCCCACTTCCTCCTGTCCGGAGAAGGTACGCATCTGCTGCTCCAGTGTGCCTCCCATATGCGGGATAATTTGTTCACGTGTCCACGGGGCAGAATGCTCCCAGCCTTCCATGACGTGCAGGAACGAGCTGATAATCAGCTCATTTGTATCAATAATGGTTCCGTCGAGATCAAATAGTACCGTTTCAATCATGCTGCATTACTCCTTTTTATCCTCAGCTTGCTTCGTCTCCTCTTTAGCGGGGCTTGGGTTTGCCTTAGTCTCTTTGCTGGCAACCGGTCCTGCTTGTGGCATATCATCCGTTGGTTCGGATGAGACCTTGGAAGATACAATCGGATCACTATAACGTGCATCCGCTTTTCCTGTTACTCTTCTTACTACGATAAATATGATAGCGGCGATAATGATGCCAATGGCGAGCAATTGCGAGATTCTTACGTTACCGTAGGCTGGATCCAGATAACCCTGTTCGAAACCCAGTGCAGTCATTGGAGACCATAATCCGTTGACGAGCGATGCAAGCCATTGGGGGGCCTGGAAGCCCAGACTGTCTGTACGCAGAGCTTCAATGAAGAAGCGACCGATGGAGTACCAGATAAAGTAGGACATGAACAACTCACCAGCACGCAGAAACTTCTGCCGACGAAGAACCAGCAACAGAACCAAGCCAACAAGACTCCATAACGACTCATACAAAAATGCAGGATGGTGGAATACACCTTCCACATTCATCTGATTGACAATAAAGTCTGGCAAATGCAGCTTGTCCCGCAAAAAGGACTCTTCAACAGGTCCGCCGTAGGCTTCCTGGTTTACAAAATTCCCCCAGCGTCCAATCATCTGCCCAACGATAAGTCCAGGTGCACAAATGTCAGCCATGCGCCAAAAATTGTACCCTTTACGACGGAAGAAAATGACAGCACAAATGATTGCACCAATTAGCGCACCATATATGGCGATACCGCCATTCCATATCTTAAAGACATCCCAGAAATTATCCTTATAATCATCCCATCGAAATGCTACGTAGTATATACGCGCTCCGATAATGGCAGAAGGTACACCCAGCAGGACCATATCCATAAATATTTCCTGCGGTATGTTGTACCGCTTACCCTCCCGAATGACCAGCAGCAGACCTACTAGTGCGGCCGTACCGAGAATAAGCCCATACCAGTGAACCTTTAACGCTCCAATGGAGAACGCAATGGGGTTCAACAGTAATAATGTATCCATTCATTCACACTCCTATAAATTCACTCTTCTGTATGCATGACCAAATGGGACCTGCTCCAAATCCCGTAAGAAGTAGAGCAGGCCGACCTTGGTTCTTTATTTTAAAAAACGTTGAAATCATGTCACACTTCTATATTTCCTAGTCCATGTCTTCCATGTCTTCAGAAATCGTTGCCGTCAGCTTGTTCGTAAATTGCAGCGCAGCGTTAAGTCCCATTTGCTTGAGACGATAGTTCATCGCAGCTACTTCAATAATGACAGCCAAGTTTCGTCCGGGACGAACAGGAATGGTTACCAGAGGTACATCCGTATCGATGATTCGTGTTGTCTCCTCATCCAGACCCAGGCGATCATATTGCTTGTCCTGCTGCCAAGCCTCAAGACGCACTACCAGGGTAATCCGTTTATTGTTACGCACAGCGCCTGCACCAAACAATGTCATCACGTTGATGATCCCGACTCCACGGATCTCCAGCAGGTGGCGAATAAGCTCTGGTGCGGTTCCGTGCAGCTGGAAGTCCGATGTTTGACGGATCTCAACTGCATCATCGGCGATCAGGCGGTGTCCACGCTTCACCAGTTCAAGTGCCGTTTCACTCTTACCAATACCGCTGCTGCCTGTAATCAGCATACCAACACCGTTCACATCACATAGTACGCCATGAATTGTTGCCGTTGGCGCAAGCTTACGCTCCAGGAATCCGGTAATACGGCTGGACAGAATCGTCGTTGCCATGTTGCTGCGAAGCACAGCCAGATTCTGCTCCTCGCTGATCTCGATAAGTTCCTGTGGTACTTCCAGTCCACGAGTCACCAAGATACACGGTGTTTCCTCCGTGCATAGACGCTGCATCCGGTCACGACGCTCTGCTTCAGGTAACATTGCAAAAAAGGCCAGCTCTGTTCTCCCAAGCAGCTGTACCCGTTCTTGTGGATGGTATTCAAAATAACCGGCCATTTCGAGGCCAGGACGGTTTAAGTCATCTACAGTAATTACTCTCTTCAAACCTTGAGATCCGGAAACGACCTCAAGCTGGAACTGCTGTACCAATTCAGATACTTTCACTTTTTTCGCCATTTGTCTCTTCCTTTCAGCATTCGCTGCCTCTCTATGTACATCAGCATTTTTGCGTGAATTCCATTCCATTATTAGCGCATTCATTTTATTTATTTCAGGTTACAGACTTCACAAAACAAAACCGGCCTTCAAATAATCTTAAATGAATTCAGGGTTGAATGCAATCGCAGACCACGGCCGCCTATTAATCAAAAAAGCCCCTTCCAGCAACAACGGAAGGGGCTCTGAATACAATGTATGATTGCGTTAACTGATGTTCCATCGGATCCGAGGAATCCCAGTATGATTAGTCTTGAAGGAGAACGTTCACTTCAGTCTCTTTGTCAAAGATATGAACCTTGTTCATGTCAATTGCCATTTTAACTGTGGAACCATCACGAGTATTGGAACGTCCATCTACACGTGCGATAGTCGTATCGTTACCCACACCGCTCAAGTAAAGGAGCATTTCGTGACCCAGGTTCTCTGTTACGTCTACATGTGTAGAGAATACAGAGTTCGGGGATGCTTCCAGGAATACTGGCTCTTCGTGGATATCTTCTGGACGAACACCCAGAATAACTTCCTTGCCAATGTATCCTCTTGATTTCAGCACTTGTGCTTTACCTTGCGGGATTTCAACGTCCACGCCTGGAGCTACGAAGTGCAGGTTAGCACCTTGCTCAGCCAGTTTACCCGAGATAAAGTTCATTGTCGGGGAACCGATGAAACCTGCTACGAACAGGTTAGCTGGGTGATTGTACAGCTCTTCAGGAGAAGCTGCTTGTTGAATGATACCATCTTTCATAACGACGATCCGATCACCCATGGTCATGGCTTCGATCTGGTCATGCGTTACGTAGATAACTGTTGTTTCCAAACGTTTAGCAAGCTTCGTGATTTCCGCGCGCATCTGACCACGAAGTTTCGCATCCAAGTTGGAAAGAGGCTCATCCATCAAGAAGACTTGCGGATCACGGACAATCGCACGTCCCAGAGCGACACGCTGACGTTGACCACCGGACAATGCCTTAGGTTTACGCTCAAGCAAATGCTCGATATCCAGGATTTTAGCTGCTTCACGAACACGTTTGTCGATCTCGTCTTTTTTCACTTTACGCAGTTTCAAACCAAACGCCATGTTTTGATATACGCTCATATGCGGATACAAGGCATAGGATTGGAATACCATCGCGATATCGCGGTCTTTAGGAGCAACATCATTAACGACACGGTCACCGATATAGAGTTTACCTTCAGAAATTTCCTCAAGGCCTGCGATCATACGCAGTGTTGTTGATTTACCACAACCGGACGGACCAACCAGTACCAAGAATTCTTTATCTTTGATGTCCAGGTTAATATCAACTACTGTTGCTTTATCAGAACCCGGGTATTTTTTGAAAATATGCTCTAAACGTACACCAGCCATGATTGTTGCCTCCTCAGAGATCATTTTGTAATCGAATACATTTTGTAGTTTTATATTAACCCATCTATGTGATGTTTGACTATTCGCAAACTGCACAAAAATATCAAAGCTTTTTCGTCACTTTGTACATAAGGAGCAAAAGCCGCACCAGAACAGCACTTTCAAAGCTTCTTACATCGTAGCCAATCTCCTGTTTGATCTTGTCCAGACGGTATACGAGCGTATTCCGATGGATAAATAGGCGCTTTGCAGTCTCACTAACATTACAGTCCAGACTAAAATAGGTCTCCAACGTTGCAAGTGTCTCACTATCCTCAAAGATCACCGTATCCTTTCCGGTCTCCTTGATAAAACGAAGACGCTGCTGTTCAG
The DNA here is from genome assembly GCF_039831995.1 of Paenibacillus pabuli. NCBI lineage: Bacteria > Bacillati > Bacillota > Bacilli > Caryophanales > Paenibacillaceae > Paenibacillus > Paenibacillus pabuli. The sequence continues at coordinate 954,709 of NZ_JBDOIO010000005.1, read as the reverse complement.
GAATACTCGCCACCAATCGCTCAAGATGCAGTTCCCATGGAAGATGAATATGCTGAGCCACGTGAAATGCTCTTCCCAAGTGAATACTCTCTTGAAGCAAACCTGTGACCGTCGATAACTGATGCACCGGAATACACGGCATGGACGCAGATAAATGAAAGACACCTGCCCATTCACTCGCTACCAACTCGTATAGCCCCAAGCAAAAAGCATTCAGTAGATCCTTTCTTGCTTCGAGGGTATCCTCTTCTGCTTCACCTGTCACAATCTGCTCATCACTCAGAAAGAGCCAGTCCTGCTCTCCCAGAGGAATCAGCATAATTTCCTCACCAAAATAACTCCCCAGTAATTTGTTCAATTCCTTCGAACGAATACGATGGGCGTCTGGCGTCTCACATTGCAGCAGGAACGGGATCTTTTGAGATTGCATCTCATCGCGAATTGAAAACTGCTCCGGAATGGATTCCTGCTCCGTGGGGTGCTCTGTCTTCTGCCGAAGCCACTTGCCCAATTCAGCAAGTTCCTGTTCCCGATTATTTTCATAAATCACTGGCAATTCTTCCGTTAATCTGTCTGCACTATTGGTAATCAGCAATTCGATTAAGCGCCTTGTCTCCATTGTGATGGAGCCAGCAGAACAACCCCAACATACTAAAGTTCCTTCATTCTCATTAAATTTAACTTTAAAGTAGATACGTTCCTCTGTGTTCAAACTCTTCACATTTGCTATCGCATCTGAAGCAAACTCCTGATTAGGTTTTCCATCCTCTGGAGCTTTCACCCCAAGTAGACCGCTTCGATCCTGTTCCCAACCAGTTAACTGCATTGCGGATTGATTCCATTCGTGTACGGTAATTTCGTATTCGTCCAAGGCCGTGCCGATAATGGATTCAATTTGTTGTTTAAGACCAAGTATGAGCTTCATATAATGAACGCCACCACTCTGCTTTTTTCTATTATTTTATCATATCTTACAATACATCGCCTTCGATGCCATTGAACTGTTATCAGCTGCCTAATTTTATACATACAAAAAGAGCGATTAATCAAGTTAATGATTAATCGCTCTTTTCAACAAGATGAGTCATGAAGGGCTCGAACCTTCGACACCCTGATTAAAAGTCAGGTGCTCTACCAACTGAGCTAATGACTCGTAAAACTGGTGGAGGATGATGGATTCGAACCACCGAACCCGTACGGGAGCAGATTTACAGTCTGATGCGTTTGGCCACTTCGCTAATCCTCCAGGATTAAAAGGTGGCTCGGGACGGAATCGAACCGCCGACACGAGGATTTTCAGTCCTCTGCTCTACCGACTGAGCTACCGAGCCTTATTCAATTTTAAATTAATGGCGGAACCGACGGGATTCGAACCCGCGATCTCCTGCGTGACAGGCAGGCATGTTAGGCCAACTACACCACGGTTCCAGGCATTAATGGTGCCGGCGAGAGGACTTGAACCCCCAACCTACTGATTACAAGTCAGTTGCTCTACCAGTTGAGCTACACCGGCGTATATGGTGGAGGCTGAGGGGCTCGAACCCCCGACCCTCTGCTTGTAAGGCAGATGCTCTCCCAGCTGAGCTAAGCCTCCTGGGTAATATGGTAGCGGCGGAGGGGATCGAACCCCCGACCTCACGGGTATGAACCGTACGCTCTAGCCAGCTGAGCTACACCGCCATATTAATAAATATGGATTGCTTGTCCATCTTTAAGGTAAAGATGGCGGAGAGAGAGGGATTCGAACCCTCGCACCGCTTACGCAGTCTAACCCCTTAGCAGAGGGTCCCCTTATAGCCACTTGGGTATCTCTCCAAACAGTCAATCATGAACAATATCACAAGGATTGCTCCCTGAAAACTAGATCCGAAACGAAATGTGCGACTTACAACCTGCAATTTGGATAAGCCCTCGACCGATTAGTACTGGTCAGCTCCATGCATTACTGCACTTCCACCCCCAGCCTATCTACCTCGTCGTCTTCAAGGGGTCTTACATACTGGGAAATCTCATCTTGAGGGGGGCTTCACGCTTAGATGCTTTCAGCGCTTATCCCGTCCGTACATAGCTACCCAGCGGTGCTCCTGGCGGAACAACTGGTACACCAGCGGTACGTCCATCCCGGTCCTCTCGTACTAAGGACAGCTCCTCTCAAATTTCCTACGCCCACGACAGATAGGGACCGAACTGTCTCACGACGTTCTGAACCCAGCTCGCGTACCGCTTTAATGGGCGAACAGCCCAACCCTTGGGACCTACTTCAGCCCCAGGATGCGATGAGCCGACATCGAGGTGCCAAACCTCCCCGTCGATGTGGACTCTTGGGGGAGATAAGCCTGTTATCCCCAGGGTAGCTTTTATCCGTTGAGCGATGGCCCTTCCATGCGGTACCACCGGATCACTAAGCCCGACTTTCGTCCCTGCTCGACTTGTAGGTCTCGCAGTCAAGCTCCCTTATGCCTTTGCACTCTTCGAATGATTTCCAACCATTCTGAGGGAACCTTTGGGCGCCTCCGTTACTCTTTAGGAGGCGACCGCCCCAGTCAAACTGCCCACCTGACACTGTCCCCGTACCCGCTAAGGGCACCAGGTTAGAACCTAGATACGATCAGGGTGGTATCCCAACGGTGCCTCCACACAAGCTGGCGCTCATGCTTCAAAGGCTCCCACCTATCCTGTACAGATCGTACCCAAATTCAATATCAAGCTGCAGTAAAGCTCCATGGGGTCTTTCCGTCTTGTCGCGGGTAACCTGCATCTTCACAGGTATTAAAATTTCACCGGATCTCTCGTTGAGACAGCGCCCAAGTCGTTACGCCATTCGTGCGGGTCAGAATTTACCTGACAAGGAATTTCGCTACCTTAGGACCGTTATAGTTACGGCCGCCGTTTACTGGGGCTTCGGTTCACAGCTTCGGATTGCTCCTAACCGCTCCCCTTAACCTTCCAGCACCGGGCAGGCGTCAGCCCGTATACTTCGCCTTACGGCTTCGCACAGACCTGTGTTTTTGCTAAACAGTCGCTTGGGCCTTTTCACTGCGGCCCCCTCGTGCTATTCACACTACCGGGGCACCCCTTCTCCCGAAGTTACGGGGTCATTTTGCCGAGTTCCTTAACGAGAGTTCTTCCGCGCGCCTTAGAATTCTCTTCTCGCCTACCTGTGTCGGTTTGCGGTACGGGCACCTTCATCTGGCTAGAGGCTTTTCTTGGCAGTGTGAGATCATGACCTTCGCTACTGTAATTTTCACTCCCCATCACAGCTCAGCCTTACGGTTAGCGGATTTGCCTACTAACCAGCCTTACTGCTTGGACAGACATCCATCAGTCTGCGTCACTACCCTACTGCGTCCCCCCATCGCTCGTAACGATTTACGGTGGTACAGGAATTTCGACCTGTTGTCCTTCGACTACGCCTTTCGGCCTCGCCTTAGGTCCCGACTTACCCTGAGCGGACGAGCCTTCCTCAGGAACCCTTAGGCTTTCGGCGGATCAGATTCTCACTGATCTTTTCGTTACTCATACCGGCATTCTCACTTGTATAATGTCCAGCGCTCCTTACGGTACACCTTCAACCCTTATACAACGCTCCCCTACCCCTGATGCAAAGCATCAAGCCATAGCTTCGGTGGTGTGTTTAGCCCCGTTACATTTTCGGCGCAGAGTCACTCGACCAGTGAGCTATTACGCACTCTTTCAATGGTGGCTGCTTCTAAGCCAACATCCTGGTTGTCTGTGCAACTCCACATCCTTTCCCACTTAACACACACTTGGGGACCTTAGCTGATGGTCTGGGCTGTTTCCCTTTTGACAATGGATCTTAGCACTCACTGTCTGACTCCCGGAAGTAAGTCTATGGCATTCGGAGTTTGACTGAGCTTGGTAACCCTTGCGGGCCCCGCACCCAATCAGTGCTCTACCTCCACGACTCTGTTTTCCGAGGCTAGCCCTAAAGCTATTTCGGGGAGAACCAGCTATCTCCGAGTTCGATTGGAATTTCTCCGCTACCCCCACCTCATCCCCGCACTTTTCAACGTGCGTGGGTTCGGGCCTCCAGTGCGTGTTACCGCACCTTCACCCTGGACAGGGGTAGATCACCCGGTTTCGGGTCTACGTCCACGTACTAACTCGCCCTATTCAGACTCGCTTTCGCTGCGGCTCCGGCTCTTCACCTTAACCTTGCACGGGAACGTAACTCGCCGGTTCATTCTACAAAAGGCACGCCATCACCCCTAAAACGGGCTCTGACTTCTTGTAAGCACACGGTTTCAGGTTCTATTTCACTCCCCTTCCGGGGTGCTTTTCACCTTTCCCTCACGGTACTGCTTCACTATCGGTCGCTAGGAAGTATTTAGCCTTGGCAGATGGTCCTGCCGGATTCATACGGGGTTTCACGTGCCCCGCACTACTCGGGATCCGTCTCGGAGGGAACAGACTTTCAACTACAGGGCTTTTACCTTCTTTGGCGGGCCTTTCCAGACCTCTTCGTTTAACCGGTTCCTTTGTAACTCCATGTGAGACGTCCCACAACCCCAGAGAGCAAGCTCTCTGGTTTGGGCTGTTCCGCGTTCGCTCGCCGCTACTGACGGAATCACTATTGTTTTCTCTTCCTCAAGGTACTTAGATGTTTCAGTTCCCCTGGTATGCCTCTACATAACCTATGTATTCAGTTATGAGTAACTGGATATTACCCCAGCTGGGTTTCCCCATTCGGACACCCCCGGATCAAAGCTTGCTTACAGCTCCCCGAGGCAGTTTCGTTGTTCGCCACGTCCTTCATCGGCTCCTAGCGCCTAGGCATCCTCCGTGTGCTCTTAGTAGCTTAACCAATTCACTCGTGTTCGAGCTGTCTCTTCCCTTGGTTTGCTTGCGCAAAGCCAAAAGTCGTTCCATTCGATCACTCGCTCATGCAGTTATTACTAATATTTGAAACTTGTTTAACACAAGTTCAGCTAAAAGGAATGTTCTAATTCGCATTTTTCGTTTCGATATCTAGTTTTCAAAGAACAAGCTTGAAATCTTGTTGGTGGAGCCAAGCGGGATCGAACCGCTGACCTCCTGCTTGCAAGGCAGGCGCTCTCCCAGCTGAGCTATGGCCCCATATAAAATTATAAAAAAGTAAATGGTGGGCCCTGGTGGACTCGAACCACCGACCTCACCCTTATCAGAGGTGCGCTCTAACCAACTGAGCTAAGGGCCCGTATATTAACATTGAAACCCAATAGGGTTTACGCTTGGCGGCGTTCTACTCTCCCAGGACCCTGCGGTCCAAGTACCATCGACGCTGAAGGGCTTAACGGTCGTGTTCGGGATGGGAACGTGTGGAACCCCTTCGCTATCGCCACCAAACGTTTGAGAGTTTGAGCTCTCAAAACTGAGCAACGAGTGAGTAAGTTTTGCTCTTCATTTCATCCACACATCAAGTGATGGACCGAAATGAATCGCTGTCGCAGGTTCAGTGAACCTGCTGATTTGAATGTTTCCACTCGGGAAACGATTCTCCATAGAAAGGAGGTGATCCAGCCGCACCTTCCGATACGGCTACCTTGTTACGACTTCACCCCAATCATCTATCCCACCTTCGGCGGCTGGCTCCTTGCGGTTACCCCACCGACTTCGGGTGTTATAAACTCTCGTGGTGTGACGGGCGGTGTGTACAAGACCCGGGAACGTATTCACCGCGGCATGCTGATCCGCGATTACTAGCAATTCCGACTTCATGCAGGCGAGTTGCAGCCTGCAATCCGAACTGAGACCGGCTTTTTAGGATTCGTTCCACCTCGCGGCTTCACTGCCCGTTGTACCGGCCATTGTAGTACGTGTGTAGCCCAGGTCATAAGGGGCATGATGATTTGACGTCATCCCCACCTTCCTCCGGTTTGTCACCGGCAGTCACCTTAGAGTGCCCACCCGAAGTGCTGGCAACTAAGATCAAGGGTTGCGCTCGTTGCGGGACTTAACCCAACATCTCACGACACGAGCTGACGACAACCATGCACCACCTGTCTCCTCTGTCCCGAAGGAAAGGTACATCTCTGTACCGGTCAGAGGGATGTCAAGACCTGGTAAGGTTCTTCGCGTTGCTTCGAATTAAACCACATACTCCACTGCTTGTGCGGGTCCCCGTCAATTCCTTTGAGTTTCAGTCTTGCGACCGTACTCCCCAGGCGGAATGCTTAATGTGTTAACTTCGGCACCAAGGGTATCGAAACCCCTAACACCTAGCATTCATCGTTTACGGCGTGGACTACCAGGGTATCTAATCCTGTTTGCTCCCCACGCTTTCGCGCCTCAGCGTCAGTTACAGCCCAGAGAGTCGCCTTCGCCACTGGTGTTCCTCCACATCTCTACGCATTTCACCGCTACACGTGGAATTCCACTCTCCTCTTCTGCACTCAAGTCACCCAGTTTCCAGTGCGATCCGGGGTTGAGCCCCGGGATTAAACACCAGACTTAAATGACCGCCTGCGCGCGCTTTACGCCCAATAATTCCGGACAACGCTTGCCCCCTACGTATTACCGCGGCTGCTGGCACGTAGTTAGCCGGGGCTTTCTTCTCAGGTACCGTCACTCCTTGAGCAGTTACTCTCAAGGACGTTCTTCCCTGGCAACAGAGCTTTACGATCCGAAAACCTTCATCACTCACGCGGCATTGCTCCGTCAGGCTTTCGCCCATTGCGGAAGATTCCCTACTGCTGCCTCCCGTAGGAGTCTGGGCCGTGTCTCAGTCCCAGTGTGGCCGATCACCCTCTCAGGTCGGCTACGCATCGTCGCCTTGGTGAGCCGTTACCTCACCAACTAGCTAATGCGCCGCAGGCCCATCCTCAAGTGACAGATTGCTCCGTCTTTCCAGCTTCCTTCAGGCGAAGAAAGCAAGTATTCGGTATTAGCTACCGTTTCCGGTAGTTGTCCCAAGCTTGAGGGCAGGTTGCCTACGTGTTACTCACCCGTCCGCCGCTAACCATCAGAGAAGCAAGCTTCTCTTCAAGTCCGCTCGACTTGCATGTATTAGGCATGCCGCCAGCGTTCGTCCTGAGCCAGGATCAAACTCTCCAATAAAGTATTGAAAAGAGCGATTAGCTCATTTTGAATCTGACGAGATTAAAAATCTCATTTTGTTCATCCTGTAAACAGGATGATTACTCACTCGTTGTTCAGTTTTCAAAGATCAAACTTCGTTGATTATCGTCACTATTTTCTCTCAGCGGCGACTTTTATAATATACCATACTTCGTTTGTTTTCGTCAAGCACTTTTTTGAAGTTTATTTTCAAAGTTCTTTACAAGCTTTGTTTTATCTTCAAATTTTCTCGACCAAGCAAGCAAAGCAACGAGATATAATGTACCATAGATCTCTGTGCAGAGTCAACTACCCAAACAAAGAAATTTTCAAACCTAGCAAAAGCCCAACCCCTGGCAAGCCCAAAATACTTACTGTACCGATTGTAGCAGGATTCAGCGGTATGTAGGCACCTGTAATCCAACCCGAATAATTGATAACATAAATCCCTATCGCAGCCAAAGCCAGATGTATCCCAAATGATGTAATCCACGCCAATCCAATCCGCTTCCTGAACAAAATTAACACCAGAGCCAGTAATGAAGCCACAAGCACACTTCCTAAAATCAAACTTTTCATATTAAGCACCTCCTCGGCATATTCTTTCATCACACACTCATGCCCCGATTCATTACAGCCGACCTCTTCATCCCTGCCCGTTTCGCCCGCTTCAGATGAATCTGGTACTTACGCTCTGCCGCTTCCAAAACATATATGGCATAATCAATTTCGTCTTCCCCCTGCGCTTCTTCAAACTGCCTTACTGCACGCTCCCACTCCGCTTTAGCCTTTTCAATCTCCAAGTAGATCTGTTCCTCTTCTATCTCCCTCTGCATTTGGGTATGTTTCTCCACCGAGCGTCCAGCATTTTTCCAGAAAAACATGAGCTCTCCCTCCTTTGATTCAGCACAGCATATTCTCATACTTATCAAGGGAAGGACAAACTTAGAACTACGGGACATAAATTTCTCCGCGGCACTTCGTTCAGCAAACAAAAAAAAAAAAAAGAGAGCCTCTCGGCTCTCCGGATGGATCCATTCAATTCTTCAATTACTTCATATATACAAAGCCACGATCCCCTAAATCACACAAAAGGTTTATCGGAACTCTCTGCGGCCTTCCAGCGCCTTCGATAGTGTCACTTCATCTGCATACTCCAGATCTCCGCCTACAGGCAGCCCATGGGCTATCCGGGTCACTGTAATCTCGAATGGACGAACCAAACGGGATATATACATCGCCGTGGCCTCGCCCTCGATATTCGGATTCGTTGCCAGGATCAATTCCTGTACCCGTTCATCGCTCAGTCGGGTCAGAAGCTCCTTCAAACGAATATCATCCGGGCCGATACCCTCCATTGGAGATATCGCGCCCTGTAGCACATGATAGTACCCGTCAAACTCTTTGGTACGTTCCATGGCAACAAGGTCCTTGGAGTCCTGAACCACACAAATGACAGAACTATCCCGAGACTTATCCTGACAGATACGGCATGGATCAGTATCTGTGATATTACAGCATACCGAGCAATAATGAAGGTTACGCTTCACACTAACAAGCGCTTTGGCAAAATCAATAACGTCATCTTCCTTCATGTTAAGCACATGAAAAGCTAGTCGCGCAGCCGTCTTGGGGCCAACACCCGGCAATCGGGTAAAAGCATCAATGAGCTTTGCTATCGGTTCGGGATAATACAATCGATTGCGTCTCCTTTGCCAGGATCAATTTTAATTAAAACAATCCCGGAATTTTCATACCACCTGTGAATTTGCCCATATCCTGGTTAGCAATTTCATCAGCTTTGCTCATTGCATCATTGACAGCCGTCATAACGAGATCCTGCAGCATTTCTACATCTTCCGGATCTACTGCTTCAGGTTTAATGGTGATGGACAGCAATTTCTTGTGTCCGTTAACCTCAGCTGTAACTACACCGCCACCAGAAGTGCCTTGAACCGTTTTGTCCGCCAGTTCCTCTTGTGCCTTCAGCATTTGCTCCTGCATTTTCTTCACTTGCTTCATCATTTGGTTCATGTTGTTCATGATTGTTCATCTCCTTTATTATAGTTAATGATGCGCGTTGCGCTCGATATATCTATTCCTTGATCACTACAAGATCTTCACCGAAGAGCTGGATGGCTTCATCAATCCAAGGTTGCTTGCCGCCTGACCCGCCGTCTTCATGCTCAGGTTCAAGCTTAAAGTCCTCCTTTGGCGTATCAGTAGCTCCTTCAATCGCTCCCGTCCAATCCTTGAGCATCATCGTCACCAGACGCGCTGGATGCCCGAGCTGTTCAGACAGCACGCGCTCAATCACGTCACGATTAGCCTGCTTCTCTGTCGTTTCACGGTGAATGTTATTTTTGAAAGCCACCAATACGCTGTCTTCCAGCATAGATACAGGCTCACCATCCATAAACCAGGCATGGACCGTAACCTTCTCTTCTTTTACACGCTGCAAGATCTGGCTCCACTTTCTGCTGATCTCCACGAACTCCTGAGACCCCTTACGTGCCACGTATTGATCAAGCTGTGCAGGTAGCTTCGCCGGAGAATTCCCCCTGGATACGGGAGCACGGGTTGCCGGGCGCGAAGGACTTGGTGCAGCCTCCCCTCCGGAGAGACCACTCTTCAGTGCTCGATCCAGCTTCTTCTCCAGCTCAACAAGCTGTTGCTTCAAGCGGTTAATCTCCCCGCTGTCAGCTTGTGAGGACGCCGCCGAACCCACTGACACCGCAGCTTGACTCGATATCTCTCCCTGAGCAGGGATGCTGCACAGTTTGAGCAGAGCCACTTCGAATAACGTTTGCGGCTGTACTGCATATTTCATCTCACTCTGGTAACGGTTAAGTGTATCAATCATCTGGAACAACTGTTCCTTCGTGAAGGATTCTGCCATGTCACGGAAAGACTCAGGGTTAAGTACCCGGTCTGTCAGTTTATCAGCATCCGGCACCATCTTGATCATGAGCAGATCGCGGAAGTAATACAGCAAGTTCTCCATGCATTTATCTGCACTCTTACCTTCATGCATAAACCCTTCGATCATCTGCAAAATATGTCCAACATCACCCTTAAGCAGTGAAGCGGCAAGCTTGGCAAATTGCTCTGAAGGGATTCCTCCGGTCATATCCATAACCTGTTGGTAGGTTACTCTTCCATCTGTAAAAGAAGAAATCTGATCCAGCACACTGAGTGCATCCCGCATCCCCCCGTCCGACAGGCGAGCGATGTATTGGAGTGCATCCTGATCAGCCTCCATACCCTCCTGTTCGCAGATCAGCGTCAGGCGGGCCGTCTGCTCCTCCAGGGAAACCCGGCGAAAATCGAATCGCTGACACCTGGAGATAATGGTGGCCGGAAGACGGTGTGGTTCGGTTGTTGCCAAAATAAACATTACATGCGGAGGGGGTTCCTCCAATGTTTTGAGCAAAGCGTTAAACGCTTCTGTCGTTAACATGTGTACTTCATCAATAATATAGACTTTCTGCCGAACTTCCGTCGGGGCATATTTAACCTTTTCGCGAAGATCGCGGATCTCTTCAACACCCCGGTTGGATGCAGCATCAATCTCCTGCACGTCCATTACAGATCCGGCCGTGATCCTGCGGCAAGCTTCACATTCGTTACAAGGCTCAGGCGCAGGTCCGCGCTCGCAGTTTACAGCTTTAGCCAAAATCTTGGCGGCACTGGTCTTCCCCGTTCCTCTGGGCCCGTTAAACAAGTAGGCATGGGAAGTCCGCTGTTCACGAATCGCGTTCTGCAAGGTCTGAATAATATGCTGTTGTCCCACCATATCTTGAAACGACTGGGGACGCCAAGCCCGGTATAACGCGATATGCTCCATGATGCGTTACCTTCCTTCCACTTCGCATTCGAGTCCTTTGTCGTTCCCCCATTATACTATATTCCAGGGTGATTCCAAACTTTATCTGACCCATGATGCGTAGTTTTTTTGTACATATCAAAAAGACCTCTGCATACATACAACTGCAAAGGTCTCTACATTTCAAATGGTAAGCCGTGCACCTGCTATCGATAATTGCGATCCAAGTGGCACCCCTGAACAACAGCTCAGGCTAGGCAACCCTCCGGCACAAGAGTGATCTCACTTATGGCTGCTTCCTTCCGGACCTGACCAGGTTCATGAGTACTCATTGCGGAGGACCCAACCGTCAACACCACGTTCAGGGACCAAACCTCACATCGACAAAACCTCTAGCAGGAATTCAACCTCGCTGTAGCGGATTGCGAGTTACAGGGCACCGCTACCTCCCCATCTAGCACGGTAAGAAATAGTATAACGTAAGCTTATCCAAATTGCAACCAGTTGCAAACTGGAACCTTTATCCCTATATAAAAACCCCTGCCAACAGGCAGGGGTGGTTTGGATGCAATTAGCAGACAATTCACAGGGAATTGCTGAATTAGATTCCGTATTTTTTCTTGAAACGATCGACACGGCCGCCAGCATCGATAAACTTCTGTTTACCGGTGAAGAACGGGTGGCAAGCGGAGCAAATCTCTACACGAAGTCCGTCTTTAACCGAACCAGTCTCAAAAGTATTACCGCAAGCGCAGCTTACTTGACCAATCGTGTATTTAGGATGAATTGCTTCTTTCATAACCTTTCACCTCTTTCCGCCCTGAGCCTCAAGCGGACCCAGAGTAAATGGCACAACTTCAGAGATTATAACACGGCCTAATGCCGGTTGCAATCGAATATTGTTAGGAGGTGATGAGTCGTTTAGGACGTGCCATTCCAGCTGGGGGAACATGCGTATATGAACCAATAACGACATCAGGGAGCTCTTCTTCAAAGATCTCAATCATTTGCTTCATCCCGAGAATATCACCTTGAGCTGGAGGAATTAATTCCAGATAACTCTCAGGATCGATGTTCAGATTGCGCATTTGAATCAAGCGCAGATCTGTTCTCCGGGCGAACTCGATCATTGCTTCGATCTCCTCTTCACGATCCGTGACACCAGGGAAAATCAAATAGTTAATTGATGTGTACACACCTTGTTGAGCTGCATACTTCATCGATTTCTCCACGTTTGCAAGTGTATAACCGCGTGGTTTGTAGTACGCATTATAGTGGTCATCCAGCGCACTGATCGTACTCACACGCATCAAGTCCAGGCCTGCATCCACGATACCTCGAATGTGATCATTCAAACCAGCGTTGGTGTTAATGTTGATATATCCCATATCGGTAATGGAACGAACCTCACGAATGGCTTCGATAATCAATTTGGCCTGAGTTGACGGTTCACCTTCACATCCCTGACCAAAGCTGATAATGGACTCCGGTGTCTTCAGATGTTCCAGCATAACCTCAACAATTTCGTCCACACGCGGGCGGAAATTCATTCGAGTCTGCGGGGAAACAAAACCACTGTCATCCGGCTGTTCCGAAATACACCCGAAGCACCCTGCGTTACATGAATACGATACTGGTACTCCACCTTCCCAACGATTCAGGAATGTGTTGGAAGATGTCAGACACTCATAACCAAGTGCACAGTTGGACAGATGGGTATACAAGCGATTTTCAGGATACTTTTCGGTCATCCGCGTAACTCCGGCACGCACGTCATCGCGATCACAGTTCAGCGGATTCCACTGATCCGGGTGATCAGACATCCGGGCCGTAACGTAGAAGGCGTCATCCTTCCATACAACTGCCGAATACCCGAATAGCGGGAGTTTATACTCTTTGTCCGTTTTCACATAACCCGGCAGACACAGCCGAGTAAACCCTTGCGGAAGCAAAGCTCCTACCGCTTGTGTATCACTCGGAAGAGGCATCATCTCGCCGGTGTCCGGATCCATCCCAATGGGACGAGTGCTTGGTAATCCAACCAGAGTTGCACCTTCTGGAAGAGGAATAAGTTCATCCTCCATAATTTCAACGATCATATCTCCACTACGGGCAAGCCCATATAGGGATGGATGATCAAATACATTGCCTTGTTCATCTGCGTATACTAAATACATGATGTTCTCCTCACATCTAATGGGTTAAACCGAACGACGAGTTTATGGTAAATCCAGCAGCAGAACTGCCAAATTCAAATGCGTAAAAGTATAACTTTTTTAAGTTGTTGTTGCCGAGGTTGCCGTCTGTCTCGGGGAACGCCGAGTCGTTGTGGTCCCCGAATTGCTTGTATTGTTGCCCGCTGCATCAAACGCAGCCAAAAATTCCGCATTCGTTTTGCTGTTGCGCAGTTTTTTCAGGAAGCTTTCCACAAAGTCATGGGAGTCATTCATATTTTTACGAATGGTCCAGATGGTATCCAGCTCTTCCTTACTCAGCAGCACTTCTTCTCGGCGTGTACCGGAACGACGAATATCGATGGCCGGGAAAATACGGCGTTCTGCCAGTTTGCGGTCCAAATGAAGCTCCATATTACCTGTACCTTTAAACTCTTCATAGATAATATCATCCATACGTGATCCTGTATCAATTAACGCTGTCGCCAGGATCGTCAGGCTTCCGCCCTCCTCCACATTCCGCGCAGATCCAAAGAAACGTTTTGGACGGTGGAATGCTGCAGGGTCAATACCCCCACTAAGTGTCCGTCCGGATGGTGGGATAACCAGGTTGTATGCACGAGCAAGACGCGTAATGCTGTCCAGCAAAATGACTACATCTTTTTTCGCCTCAACCAGACGTAGAGCACGTTCCAGCACCAGTTCCGCAACCTTGATATGATTCTCAGGCAGCTCATCGAACGTGGAAGCCACAACTTCCCCTTTTACCGAACGAGACATATCCGTTACTTCCTCCGGACGTTCATCAATCAACAGGACAAACAGTTCGATTTCTGGATTGTTGGTTGAAATACTGTTGGCAATTTCTTTGAGGAGAAGCGTCTTACCTGCTTTGGGAGGTGCTACGATCAATCCGCGCTGTCCCAAACCTACAGGAGCCAGCACATCCATAATGCGTGTAGACAAATGGTTGGGGGATGTTTCGAGAACCAGCTTTTTCTGCGGATACAATGGGGTTAATGCCGGGAAGTGAAGTCTTTCCGCAGCCGCTGAAGGATTCTCACCGTTTACCGCATTGACTTGCAGCAAACCGAAATATCTCTCGTTTTCCTTCGGCGTTCTACATTTACCAGATACGAGGTCACCTGTTCTAAGATCGAACTTACGAATCTGCGAGGCCGATATATAGATGTCTTCGGTGCTAGGCAGGTAGTTGATCGGGCGAAGAAAACCGTAACCCTCTGGAAGGATCTCGAGCACACCCTGCATAAACATCAAGCCGCTCTGTTCAGCCTGAGCTCGTAGTATGGCAAAGATCAATTCTTTCTTCTTCAGTGTACCATAGTAGGGAATCTGATATTTTTTGGCCAGTTTGTAGAGGTCCGTTAGTTTCATTTCTTCCAAATCGGAAATTTGTAGATCCATATAATAACCACCTATTCAATTAATAAGTCCGTGAAATGGATAGTTTCGCTTGATGATCGGCTATGGAGAACAGCACAAATCTACTGCATTCTCTTCTGTCCATTGTACGGAATGTAACCGTTATAATGCAAATACTTGTCGTTGAGTGTAAGTTCCGGGTGGGATGACCATGATACAGTGCTACACACGTGTAAGTGAACATATAATTCACGAGGCTTTCGATCCGGGTCCCAGTCATGGAGCACAGACAAATCGGGGTTTGAGGAAAGGAATGATGTCAGTTCATACAGCCATATGATATTCGATCCAAAAAAAGACCCTCCGGTTAAGGAAACAAAAACCATTTCGTCTTATCCCGGAGAGGCTGAGAACTCTATTAGAATAGGTTTACCCAATTGTTGTAAGGTTATGCAGTTCTGTCAAAATAATAACGGCTAGTCATCAATCTTGCAATATGACAAACTCCGTTATTCCGTTTCACGCCATACATCTGCACCAAGAAGTCGCAGGTTGGTGACGAGGTGGTCATAGCCACGGTCGATAAACTCGACGCCTGTCACTTCAGTCACACCCTCATTAACGGTAAGACCGGCGATCACAAGCGCTGCTCCGGCACGAAGATCTGATGCTTTTACCTTGGCTGCATTCAGCGCGCCGCCTTCAATGATGGCCGAACGACCTTCCACTCGAATTTTAGCGCCCATACGCACCAGTTCTGGCACATGTTTAAACCGATTGCTGTATACAAAATCGCTCAGGACACTTACACCTGTTGCTTGAGTTAATACACTTGTCATCGGAGACTGCAAATCGGTTGGGAATCCCGGGTACACCAGCGCCTTAACATCCACATGACTATAGGAAGATTGTCCAATGACACGGATACTCTCATCCAACTCTTCAATGCCCACGCCCATCTCCAGCAATTTGGCAGTCAACGCCTCCAAATGCTTGGGAATGACATTGTCTATCAAAACATTACCGCGCGTTGCCGCTGCAGCAATCATATACGTACCCGCCTGTATGCGGTCCGGAATGATGGAATGACGGCAGCCTTTGAGCTCCGACACGCCTTCAATACGAATGGTTTCAGTACCTGCACCCTTGATGCTGGCACCCATTGAATTCAAAAGTGTTGCTACATCTATAATCTCAGGCTCTTTAGCCGCGTTTTCAATAATTGTAGAGCCTTTGGCACGAGTTGCCGCCAGCATAATGTTAATGGTTGCTCCTACACTGCTTACATCCAGATAAATCTTTGCTCCGCGCAGCTCTTTGGCATGCAGATGAATGGAGCCATGTTCGTTTGTTACCGTTGCGCCAAGCGCTTCAAAACCTTTGATGTGTTGATCAATCGGACGGGGCTCGAAGTTACAGCCTCCAGGCAAACCAATCGTTGCTTCTTTGAATCGTCCAAGCAATGCTCCCATCATATAATACGAAGCACGGAGCTTCTTCACAGGACCATTCGGCATGGGGATGGATTTGATATCGGAAGGATCAATCTTCATCTGACTACCTTCCCAGAATACACGAGCTCCGAGTTCCTCCAAAATTTCCGCATAAACCGCCACATCACTCAAAAGCGGCAGATTGTCCAGCACGACCTCTGATTCGGCAAGCAATGCTGCAGGAATAAGCGCAATGGCGCTGTTCTTGGCGCCGCTTATAGTTACAGTCCCCTGTAACGGACGTCCGCCACTAATCATCAATTTTTCCATAAAGCTTAATGTCCCCCTACGTGTTTTGCAGCCGATGAACGGCATGACGTGCTGATGGCTTCCTACGTGAAATAAGGTGTGAAAATGGAAAGACACCGGCTAGGCGGTGTTCTTTCCATTTCACAGTATGGAACTGGTAAAGATAAATTACGCTTTGTTGTTGGAACCAAACTCGCGGATTTTACCTTTAACGGTTTCTTTGATTGCATCACGGCCTGGTACGATGAACGTACGTGGATCGTAAGCATCTGGTTTAGCTGCAAGCACTTCGCGAACCACTTTGGAGAAAGCAATTTGGTTCTCTGTGTTTACGTTGATTTTGGAAGTACCCAGGGAGATGGCTTTGTCGATGTCGTGTTTAGGAATACCTGTACCACCGTGCAATACGAGTGGAACTTGTACCGCGTCACGAACTTCTTCCATTTCTTTGAAGCCCAGGTTAGGCTCGCCGTGGTAAGGACCGTGTACGGAACCAAGAGCTGGTGCCAATGTGTCGATACCTGTTTCTTTAACGATGCGAACACATTCTTCCAGGTCAGCGTACATGATGCCGCCGATTACGTCGTCTTCTTGTCCGCCAACTGTACCTACTTCGGCTTCAACGGAAACGCCTTTAGCGTGTGCATATTCAACGACTTTTTTCGTCATTTCAATGTTCTCGTCGATTGGGTGGTGGGAACCGTCGATCATAACGGATGTGAATCCGGCATCGATCGCTTCTTTACACTTGTCGAAGCTGGAACCGTGGTCCAGGTGAATTGCAACTGGAACAGTAATTTTCATGTCATGAATGAGTCCTTCTACCATTTTTACTACAGTGTAGAAGCCGCCCATGTGACGTGCTGCACCTTCGGATACACCCAGGATTACTGGGGATTTCTCTTCTTCAGCAGCACCCAGAATAGCTTGAGTCCACTCAAGGTTATTGATGTTGTATTGACCAACTGCATATTTTCCTTCGAGCGCTTTGTTCAACATGTCTGTCATAGATACTAATGGCATGGTTTCAATCCTCCTAGGGGTTTGGGTTGTGTCTATGGTTTTTAGCCGAAATCACATACGGGCTTATTATACCACATCCCATGTCAAATACTAAACAAGCATTTGCAAAAATGCTGTGCTTTGCAGCACAGTTTTCATAGACACCGCATGAAGCCGCTCCCATTCTCAATATTCCCTCGTAAATTGGCCGAAATACCCATTGCCCCCAAGAAGTACATACTAATAGAATACAGACAAAAAAATCCTGCATTCACAGGATTCAGCTGCACCTATTCGCCGTATCATTGCGAAGCTGCATGTTGACCGCCACGCGCATTTCATCAATATCGAACGGTTTCGTGAAATGCATAAGCGCACCAAGATCAGTAGCTTCCTTGATCATGTCCAGTTCGCCATATGCCGTCATCATGATGACTTTGATATCCGGATCAATTTCCTTAATATGCTTCAAAATTTCAAGGCCATCCATGCCAGGAATCTTCATATCGAGTAACACTAGATCAGGCTTATCTGTATTCACAATCTCCAGAGCGATCTTGCCATTAGGCGCCTGGAATGTGTTATATCCTTCACTGCTGAATACTTCCATTAAGAGGATTCGAATCCCATTCTGGTCATCAACGATTAACACTTTTTTATTTTCCACTCTGTAACCTCCTGGATTTTAGGAAAGCATGTATGTCTCCGAATCTGGATAACTATCCCATAGTCGTCATGATAAGTATTCTACCCTTCCCATTAAAATCCTGCCCGACGCATAAATTACAGCAAACATTTTATCCGTCCATGCTTGCGCGGGAACTATTGCCGAAACCAAAAAAGGGATGCTCACCGCACCAGCCTGCAATCACAGGCCACTCGGCAAACACCCCTCTTCATTATAGGGTTAATTCGATATTATTTTTCTGCATTCTCCAATGAAGCTTTTACGAATTCACGGAACAATGGCTGCGGACGGTTTGGACGGGATGTAAATTCCGGGTGGAATTGTACAGCCAGGAACCATGGGTGTCCCGGAAGTTCCACGATCTCAACCAGACGACCATCCGGAGATGTACCAGAGATGACCAGACCGGCTTTTTCAATCGCTTCACGGTACTCATTGTTGAACTCATACCGGTGACGGTGTCTCTCATATACCAACTCGTCATCATAACAAGCCATAGCCAAAGAACCTTCTTGCAGCTTACAAGGGTATAGACCCAGACGCATCGTACCGCCCAAATTTTCGATATCCTTTTGTTCTGGCAGCAGATCGATTACCGGGAATTCGGTAGCCGGGTTAATCTCGGAGCTGTTCGCGCCATTCAGACCCACAATGGAACGTGCATATTCGATCACGGAAACTTGCATACCCAGGCAAATACCGAAGAATGGAATGTTCTTCTCACGGGCATAACGGATCGCCGATACTTTACCTTCGATACCACGATCTCCGAAACCACCAGGAACAAGGATACCACCAACACCATGCAGCAGGTCGCCTACATTCTCGTCCGTGATATCTTCAGAATGGATCCAGCGGATCTTCACCTCTGCATTAGATGCAAATCCTGCATGAGACAAGGATTCAACAACACTCAAATAAGCATCGTGCAGTGCTACATATTTACCTACAATGGCAATCTCAACCGTACGCTCCAGTTTGCTTATGCGGTCAACCAGCCCTTCCCACTCACTCATATCCGGTGCAGGAGTGGTCAGCTTCAGGTGGTTTACCACGATCTCATCCAAACCTTCTTCACGCAGGTTCAAAGGCACTTCATACAATGTGCTCGCATCGCGACATTCAACTACGGCATTCTCATCAATGTCGCAGAAAAGAGCGATTTTGGCTTTCATGTCTTTGGACAGCTCATATTCTGTACGACATACAATCACGTTTGGCTGAATACCGATGCTGCGCAATTCTTTTACGCTGTGCTGGGTTGGTTTTGTTTTCACTTCACCAGCTGCCTTGATGTAAGGGATCAGCGTTACATGGATATACATCACGTTGTCACGGCCAACATCACTCTTGATCTGACGAATTGCTTCCAGGAAAGGCAAGCTCTCGATATCGCCTACTGTTCCGCCGATCTCCGTAATAACAACATCCGAACCTGCTTCACGTCCAGCGCGGAATACGCGCTCCTTGATCTCGTTCGTAATGTGCGGGATAACTTGGACCGTGCCGCCAAGGTACTCTCCGCGACGCTCTTTGCTGATAACGGAGGAATACACTTTACCCGTCGTGACGTTACTGTTTTTGGAGAGGTTGATATCGATAAAACGTTCATAGTGACCAAGGTCCAAATCCGTTTCCGCGCCATCATCCGTTACAAAAACCTCACCGTGCTGATAAGGACTCATCGTTCCCGGGTCGATGTTGATGTATGGATCAAATTTTTGAATGGTTACCTTGAGACCTCTGTTTTTCAGCAGTCTGCCCAACGAGGCAGCGGTGATCCCTTTACCCAGGGAGGACACAACTCCGCCCGTCACGAAAATATACTTTGTCACTGTTATTACCCTCCTAATATAAATGCAGAAATTCAGGCGATATATGGTGTTATCGTAACCTGTTTCCCAGGTAATCATCGTTAAAAAGAGCAATGGCAGAAATTCCCTGCATCTGCGTACTGCTCTTTTGTGCGAAGACCATGTGTAACCTTGCTCTACAGCTAAGAATGGTGCAAATTTTCCGAAAGCCAAACATCCATGCCCGTCCCCAAAAATGGCATCCATCCATCTCTTGTCGACGTTTTTTTATATACAAAAAATGGGCCACGGATGTTTGGCCGGGAGCGTGCGGAAATCAATCATTTTGCAAAATTCTGCCTCTAAAAATACAAAAAAAAGTACTCCCGCAGGACGGGGCACTTTTTATAAATAACATAAATATATTCTCGCTCATTCATAAGCCCATGCAATAGTTTACCCGTTACCCCGTTCGCTGTCAAGGCTGACTATCTGGGGAAAACGGGTAAATTATCGACGTCAAAAATGACGGTTACTTATCGGAATCGTCGTCAAAATCATCCTCGTCTTCAGACTCATCTTCATCGTCTTCATCGAGGTCTTCTTCATCCAAATCGTCATCTTCAACCAGAACTTCTTCATCGCTGTCATCTTCATCAAAGATGTCGTCATCGTCATCGTCATCATCGTCATCATCATCTTGATCATCATCGGTGTTGCCGAAGTCTTCGTCACTGTTGTAGCTGTCTTCCTCTTCGCCAAAGTCCTCATCTTCCAGATCATCGTCTTCATCATTGATGATACGCGGACGCTTCGCACCAGTCATGGAATCTTCTGTTCCACCAACCGGATACCAGCGTTTCAATCCCCAAAGACTCGTACCGACACAGGCAAAACGGCCATCGATATTGATCTCGGTATATAGCTGGGCGATAAACTCGTTGATTTCTTCATCAGTCATTCCGCGCTGTTTTGCTACCTCATTCATCAAATCACGGTAGTAGTACGGCGTATTGGCCGCTTTCAGCACCATAAAGGCAAGGTCAACCAAAGGAATCTCTCTTACCTTTTCTTTATCAATTTTCAAATTGAGCGAGGTACTCACTGACAGACACTTCCTCTCACACATAATTCACTTTATATCCCTACGAGCTGGACCGTTACGTATAACATATCCATTAACAAACCTAAGTAAAACCTATTTAGCGGTAAAAAGCAAGTTTTTATGTAGACGTTTGATATAAATTCAAGGTGCTGTGCTTCTCATTCGCAAATATGTCGATTCTGTAAAAGTTAGCGAAAAATGAAAAAGACGGAGTCCCCTCCGCCTTCTGACTGTATACCCCTGAAGGATCGCTCCTCGCCAGGGTCCCCGCAAGAGCCCTCTAGCCCTCCATCCATCATATGTCCCTGCGCCCGTTTTGACACGGAGAGAACGTCTTTTTGTAAAAAAAGGGCAAGTTCCCCATGCGGCGGGATGAACGCATTCATAGAATACCTCAGCATGTTCATCCCGAAGGGGGCAGCCCATAATGGACTATACTGGTTTTTTGCATCAATTAGTTGAAGAAATGCAACGTCCTGAACCGGAACAGGCAGGGCGGTATCTGATCCGGTTCACCAAACCAGGACAGTATGAAGCCTGTCTGCTTGAGCTCTCGCGGATGCGGAATGAGCATACCCACCTGGGCATGGTACGCTCCTCACGGCTGGCTCGCACCATTATCGCGCCGGTCCATTGTCCGGAGGTTTTGAAGCACTACAGTGATGAAATCATTGTGGAAGAAGATACGCAAATCTCTCTTCATGCAACGGCACTTCACAATAAACCGGCCACAGCGCAAGGGGTTCCATGGGGAGTGAAGCAGATTCGCGCACCCAAAGTATGGTCCGTCTCCACCGGACACCGAATCAAAATTGGGGTGATCGACACCGGTGCCGATTATCACCATCCCGATCTCAGGTACTCCCTGGCAAGGGGAATCAATCTGTTAAACCGCAGTCTGCTTCCCCATGACGATAACGGCCACGGTACCCACATTGCCGGAACGATTGCCGCAGCCAACAGCACGGAAGGCATGATTGGTGTAGCTCCGCGTTCCCTGATCTACCCGGTCAAGGCGTTTGACCACAACGGTTCCGCCTACGTCTCTGATATTGTACTAGGCATCGACTGGTGTGTGCGTAACCGGGTCGATATTATCAATATGAGTTTCGGGATGAAAACCCGCAGCAAGGCACTCCTTGATGTGGTTAACCGCGCACATCAAGCCGGCATCGTCATTGTCGCCTCGTCAGGAAATGACGGCAAACGCCGCAGCATCGATTACCCCGCACGTTATCCGCAGACCATTTCGGTGGGCGCTACCGACAAAAACCGGCGGATCGCCTCCTTCAGCAACCGCGGCGCCTACGTGGATGTCTATGCCCCAGGCGACAAAATCATCTCTTCCTGGGTGCAGGGCAAGCACCATGAGATGAGTGGCACATCCATGGCAACATCCCATGTGAGCGGCGCGATTGCGCTGCTGCTCGCGAAGCATCCGGGTCTCTCGCCCAGCGAGATCAAGACGCTGGTCAAGCGCGCAACCGTTCCGCTGCGCGCACGCAAGTCCACCACTGCGAAAAGCAAAGTGCGCGGTGGGGAGATTGACGCACTCCGGCTGATGCAGGAGGGCGGCGGGTAATGGGGCAGCTGCGTATTGCCGCTGCCCCTGGGGTCTCTCCAGCAGCAGCCTATGGCAGGCTGGCTGGCCCGGTGCCCGGCTGGTCCGCCAAGACCTTGGCGGCTGGAGCATCGGGCACAGCAAAAAGTCTCCATGTCCACGCTGCATTGCAGGCGTGATGCATGGAGACTTTTTGCATTGGCCAACCCGCTGATGCGGTACTTGGCCTCATGGTTTACATTTTGTCCGGTGCGGATACGCCTACCAGACGGAGCACTGTCGCGATGACGGTGCGAACGGCACCGAT
The DNA here is from genome assembly GCF_039831995.1 of Paenibacillus pabuli. Lineage (NCBI taxonomy): Bacteria > Bacillati > Bacillota > Bacilli > Caryophanales > Paenibacillaceae > Paenibacillus > Paenibacillus pabuli. The sequence continues at coordinate 932,072 of NZ_JBDOIO010000005.1, read as the reverse complement.
CAGCGCCAGGCGTGCTTGAGTTTGTGCCGCGTCTTCAGTAATGACGCGTTCAGCACGATAGTAGCTGTGGAACAATGAAGCCAGCTCATAAACATAACGGATCATGCGGTGAGGCGCATATCCGGTAGCCGCTGCGGCAATCTCTTCAGGCAGCTCGCCCATTTTGCGAAGAAGATCGAATTCATGTTCCGTAGTCAGCTTGGACAGATCAATCTGTGCCAGTGGCAGCAGCTCGATACCCTGCTCTTCAGCCTGACGGTATACGCTGCATACGCGGGCATGTGCATATTGTACGTAGAATACCGGGTTTTCATTGGACGTTGAAATCGCGAGATCCATATCAAAGTCCAGATGGGAATCCATGCTGCGCATGGTGAAGAAGTAACGGATCGCATCAATACCTACTTCATCCATCAGATCCTCCATCGTTACCGCTTTACCGGTACGCTTCGACATCTTCACCTTTTCGCCGTTCTGGAACAGGCTCACCATCTGTGCAATCAATACCACAAGCTTGGATGGATCGTTACCCAGTGCTTGCATGGCTGCTTTCATCCGTGGAATATATCCATGGTGGTCGGCTCCCCAAATGTTGATCATCGTGTCATATCCACGGGAATACTTGTCACGGTGATATGCAATATCCGGCGTCAGGTACGTGTACGTACCATCGTTTTTGATCAATACACGTTCTTTGTCGTCACCATATTGCATGGTTTTGAGCCAAGTCGCTCCGTCTTTTTCATAAATTTCGTCCCGATCACGCAATTCGTCAAGGACACGAAGTACTTCCCCATTGTCGTACAGAGAAGTCTCGCTGAACCAGATGTCGAATTTAACGCGGAAGCGATTCAGGTCGCGCTTGATTTTATCGAGCTCTTTCTCCAGACCGTAGTCACGGAAATAAGCAGCGCGATCACCTGGATGCATCGACAGCAAGCTGTCTCCCTTTTCGGCAACCAGCTCTTTGGCAAATCCTTTGATATCTTCGCCGTGGTAACCATCTTCCGGCATTTCGGCATCCTGGCCCAGCTCCTGCAAATAACGTGCTTCAATGGAACGTGCCAGGTTAAACACCTGGTTACCTGCATCATTAATGTAGTATTCACGTGTTACATCATATCCGGCATAATCGAGGATGTTGCAGAGCGCATCACCCACAGCCGCTCCCCGGGCATGTCCCAGATGCAAGCTGCCTGTTGGGTTCGCACTGACAAACTCCATCTCGACCTTACGGCCTTCGCCAACATTAATCCGTCCGTAGTTCTCACCTTGTTCATGAACAAGTTCAAGCACCGGGTAAAGGTAACTCTTGTCCAATTTGAAGTTGATGAAACCTGGTCCGGCAATCTCTGCTTTCTCGATACCGGCTTCTGCAAGGTTCAGATTCGCAATGATCTCTTCTGCAATCTGACGTGGATTGCGCTTGGCAATCTTGGTCAGCTGCATGGCTGCGTTGGTCGCCAAATCCCCGTGCGACTTGTCACGCGGCACTTCAAGTGTTATAACTGGCAGTTCCTCTTGTGAAACGAGGCCGGCAGCAACAACAGCATTGCCGATCGCTGTACTTACCCGTTCGTTAATCGTATCTAGTGGATTACGTGTCATGAAATTGGTTCCTCCTGTATGTGCAAACTGATCTCAAAATGTCCGGCTTCTTCATCAAAGCGGTAAAAGTCATAGCTCCACGCTGCGCGTGCGCTCAATCCCTGTATGGAAAGGTCCAGATTATGTGTATGCGTGGACAGGGTAAATGACATGTAAGGTGATCGGTAAAAACCTGGGAGCTTGCGATTCAATTCAAACGTCTGCTCCGATTCCACCTCACCATGGCGTATAATCTTGAGGGATTGTCCACCAAGCTTCAATGTTGTTCGGGTAATACCGCCCTCAGGTCCAGCCTGCGGCTCTTCGTAACGAACGTAGAGCACAGAACCCTTCAACACGGCTTCACCCTTCATTTCCTGCAGCACATCTTCGCCTTCATAACGGCTGTGCAGCCGGATCTGAACCGGTCGCATGTTCGACATGAATGTTAACCTCCAATATATTCGAGGCGGCGCAAAATCGGGCAGGACCGGTGAGAACAGCCCTTCCCGAATTCAAGTACCGCTATACGCGCTAATATGACCAGATAGCTCGCTATCCTACACTCTACTGTATAACTATATCCAGTTCACCCGCTCAATTCAAATCCAAATTCAGAGTTTCTGCCCTACATCGTCAAAAAAAAGCAGAGCGACACCCTAAAAGGGCAGCCCTGCTTTGTTACATTATAATGAAATCAAATGGAAAGACGGGTCCATCTGGATTCATAAGGGAACGGACAGATCGATTCTACCAGCTTGGCACGCACCTGGACCAAACAGCCGCAATAGCGGCAGGTCGTGCCATATTGCAGTCCTGGGCAGTCTGCACAAGAGGACAGCCGCTTCTCATATTCCTCGTCCTGGACGACTGGGCGCGAACGTGATGCGATCTCCACCAATCGGGCCATTTTGGACTCACTGATTTGGACAGCATGTTGATCGCTGCATCCCTTACAAGACTCCTGCTTTGCCCCAAAATGACTTGTACCGGATGTATTCATCACATTACTCCTGGATTGCAAGTACCCCTACAGATGCAGGTGGCAGCACAAAGCGCAATTCCTGATTAACCAGTGTAACACCCTTCCAATCAGCTGGCTCAACCCGGTTCGGCTCTTCAAATGTATTGAATGCACCATAATCAGCATGATGCAGAATTCGCCCGGATACGGAAGAAGATTCGGCAGCTTCAAGCTGGCACACCACTTCCAGCTCATCTGTGTGACTGAGGTTGCATGCCGTTACATGGATCACTCCATCCTTGCGGGAAGCAGACAGGCTAAGCTGGGGAATGGTATCTTCACCAAGAGTATATCCAGGACTCTCATAATTTAGCTCCAGCCGCTGTGCGTCCATATGGATCTGATACATATCAAACACATGGTATGTTGGGGTGAGCAGCATACGCTCGCCTTCTGTCAGCACCAAAGCCTGCAGTACGTTAACAATTTGTGCCAAGTTGGCCATCTGCACCCGTTTATTGTAGCGATTGAACAGGTTCAGGTTAATGCCCGCCACCAGCGCATCCCGCATCGTGTTTTGCTGATACAGGAATCCCGGATTCGTCCCTGGCTCTACGTTATACCAGGTTCCCCATTCATCAATAATAAGTCCTACTTTGCCATCCGGATCATATTTATCCATAATCTCAGAATGCTTCACGATCAACTCTTCCATGTGTAATGTACGCTTCAGGGTCTGGAACCAGGCTTGATCGTCAAATCCGGTAGATTCGCCCTTGTCCTGCCATACTCCCGTTGGCAATGTATAATAATGAAGGCTTAATCCGTTCATGTGCTGTCCTGCTTCACGCATCAACACTTCAGTCCAGTGGTAATTGTCCTCGTTGGGCCCGCAGGCGATCTTATAGATCTGATTGTCAGAATAGTTACGCACATATGTAGCATACCGGCGATACTCATCCGCATAGTACTCGGCACGCATGTTACCGCCACATCCCCAGTTCTCATTTCCCACACCAAAGTAAGTCAGTTTCCATGGTTTGTCCCTGCCGTTATCCTTGCGCCAGTTGGCCATGGGAGATTCCCCGTCAAACGTAATGTATTCGACCCACTGCTGCATTTCATGAACTGTACCACTGCCCACATTGCCGCTGATATAGGGTTCTGTTCCTAACAGCTCACATAATCTTAGAAATTCATGTGTTCCAAAATGGTTGTTCTCTTCCACGCCGCCCCAGTTCGTATTAATCATGCGTGCGCGTTCACTTTTCGGACCTACGCCATCTTTCCAGTGATACTCATCAGCAAAACAACCGCCCGGCCAGCGAAGTACCGGAATATTCAGTTTTTGCAGTGCTGTCAGCACGTCATTGCGTATCCCTTCCGTATTTGGAATGGGTGAATCTTCTCCTACCCAGATTCCTTCATAAATACAACGCCCCAAGTGCTCGGAAAAGTGACCATATATATTGCGATTTATTAATCCTTGTTCTGAATTCGCCTTTAAAGTAACACCAACCATTATTTCAACCTCCCATTTTGTGTTGTTATCGCTTACAATAACTTGTTTTCGGACAGGTTTCAACCGTTTTTATTTTTACAAAAACAAGCCTTTACCAGTGTATTTCGTCTGGAAAAGGCTTGTATATTTTGCAAATTCAATATAGACAAACGAAATGGTTTATTTTCCGTTTTCAGAGTGAATTTGCTTGGTGGTTATTTCATAATAAGGGACCATTTAATCCCGCTCTGAAGGTAATAACATTTTTTGTGCCCACGAATTCCCGCCATCTGTCGTTTGATAGATCGCAGGCGAGTTATCACTCGTTACAACGAGCCAACCTGTTTTGGCTGAGGGGAATGAGATGCGTGAGCTATAACCGGGATCTTTCAGATCGATATTTTTCCACGTAGAACCTGCATCATAGGAACGCCCAACACCTACTTTCCCAGCAGCGAGAGATCCGGCAGAAAGATAAGCAGTTTGGTTACCAATTAGCGACATGTTCCCAGCATGGCTCCCTGGATCTGCCGGGCCTTTTCCGTTCCCCTCGCTGCTACTTCCGGGTGCAGGGCCTCCTCCTGCTGTCGACTGAGCAAAGACCTGCCTCCAGTTTCCGCCTTCATTCCCGCTTGCATAAAGGGAATACGATTGTTGCGACATGCCTGAATCACCATACAGGACAGCCCATACCTGTTTACCGCTTGCATATAGATCCGCCCCATTCCACGAGGCCGAAGCTACCTTGAGAGAGGTTGTCCAGTTCTTACCTCCATCCGTAGTCCGAAGCAAATGATACCCCAAGCCCGGTACAACTTGGGCAGCATAGCCTTGTTTATCCGTGGTGAAAGCTACCGATCTCGTATTTGCGGGGGTGTTGATTTTAGTCCAGCTTAATCCGCCGTCCTGTGTCCGATACGCACCGTTATAGGTGTAGCCGTAACCTTCGTTTTTATTTTTGAATTCAATTCGCTTGAACTGCATGCCAGGAGTATCAAGCCTTTTCCAGTGTGATCCACCATCTGTTGTGCGAATAAGATAGGTCTTGGCGGAATCCTTCATTTGCGCTAAAGCAAACCCATATACGTTATTTGGAAAATCAATCTGTGTGAACTGCCATTGTCCAGTATAGATGGATTGCCATGTACAGCCCGCATTCGAGGTGCCAATCAGGAACCCCTCCCCCGCTGCACGGCCCGTTGTGTTGTTCAGGAAATCGATGTCTGTAAACTGCAGATGCTGATCTTCTACACCGCTGCCCTGCTTCAATGCAGCAGATAATCCATGATCTCCATTTCCACATGATGCAGCCGCTGCAGCATTTACACCTGACTGTGCTTGTGCTGGTCCCAATCCCCAAGCCAACGTTAACGCTAATGCCAGTGTTCCGATCCGTTTCCATGCGATTGTACTCTTTGTTGTCATCGTGACACCTCCTCCTATGTTTTACCCGAATCTGCATGTTCCAACGTAACAATCTGGTTATCACCAGTGACATAATTGCAATAAAAAAGCCACTCTCACCTACGATTGGTATCGTGTAGATAAGGGTGGTCGTTTGTAAGTGTTTGGATGACCTGAGTTAGACGGGATATGTCTTCATCGCAATAATAACAAAACTGATACTAAGAAAAAGGCATACACCAAAATAAAGCTTGTTATATCTAAACTCCCGAATGCTAAATGCAGCAAAAAGCATTGCCAAGTTACACAACATCCAGGTCAAATTAAAAAATACAGTTATCTTTATTAATTAAATTCACCCACTCATTACACTGTTCTTAAAGAACGAAGCATTGCTGATATACAAAGGTAGAGTCATGCGAACATACGTGCTATAATTGATATGATGGACTTTGAATTACGGTGGATGTTTTCATGACCACGGCGCAGCTTCCCGAAAGGGGGTGACGTCGATGGTCAAACTTGTGGCGTTGCTTGATATGATCCGGTGGATTGCTGCGATTCTCAGTTTAGTACTGAGCGTACGAAGGCTATACCGTTGGTTGCGTAAAAAGTTTCGTTACAAGCGAAAACCCACCTCATAGGTTGGAGCCTGACGGTGGGTTTCGCTTGAACTACGCTATTTAAGTTTAATGCGCGCCGTGGCAATCCACAGCCCTTCTTGTCCTAAGAGTCTTTGTCGCTACCAACGACAAGGACTCTTTTTATAGTATATGGCCGGACCAGACCACCATATGCTTCACTGATGTAATATATCAATGAGTTGATATATTACCTACATATTGTGGCTAGTATAACATAGTCCTGGGCCGAGGTTCAATGAAGTGAACTCCACTGAATCAGGTATTCCACTCGGTAAATTACCTGTTTTTAGCTATTACTTCACAAAACCAAGCAGCATCTCACGGATCATCTTCGCAGCCACAATCTGTGTCTGTTGTGTTGGATCATAGATCGGCGCAACCTCAACCAGGTCACAGCCGACTACATTCACATCGGATCCGGCAATCATGTGGATGGCTTCAAGCAGTTCTTTGGACGTAATGCCGCCTGCTTCCGCCGTACCTGTTCCTGGAGCAGCCGACGGATCAAGCACATCGATGTCGATGGTCACATACACTGGACGGTTGCCCATTTTCGGAAGAGCTTCCTTCATTGGAGCTGCAACTTCAAACGGGTAGAAGTTAATGTTCTCGCGACCATACTGGAACTCTTCACGCGAGCCGGAACGGATTCCGAACTGATAAATATTTTTGCCGCCCATCAGCTCAGCTGCTTTACGCACTGGCGTCGAGTGGGACAATGGCTCGCCTTCATAACTTTCACGAAGGTCTGCATGTGCATCAATATGAATCAGAATGAGGTCCGGGTATTTTTTGTACATCTGTTGGATCACTGGCCAAGTAACCAGATGCTCCCCGCCAAGACCGATCGGGAATTTGTCATCAGCCAGCAGGCTGCCGATATACTCGTTGATTACTTCAAGGCTGCGTCCTGCGTTACCGAAAGGCAAGAGCAAATCTCCAGCATCAAAATAAGTCATATCGACAATGCTTTTGTCGAGGTATGGGCTGTACTCTTCAAGTCCAACCGATGCCTGGCGGATATGAGAAGGACCGAACCGGGAACCCGGACGGAAGCTGACAGTATAGTCCATTGGCATCCCATAGATGACCGCTTTGGAATTCTCATAATCCTCGGAACTGCAAATAAATACGTTACCAGAATAAGCTTGATCCAATTTCATTAATGATTTCCCCTTTATTTCGTTAGGTCTTCCACGAATTTAGGAAGTACAAAGGCTGCCTTATGCAAACGTGGTGAGTAGTATTTGGTATCCATCTCTGGAATTTGAGTCTCATCCACTTGAAGTGGGTCATGTTTCTTGCTGCCCATTGTGAATGTCCACAGACCGCTTGGGTACGTTGGAATGTTACAGCCGTATACATGTACAATGGGGAAGATTTCCTTCACATCCTTGTTTACCTTTTGAATCAGGTCCGCTTTGAACCAAGGGTTGTCGGTTTGTGCAACAAAGATGCCATCTTCTTTCAGTGCTTCATGGATCCCTTGATAAAAACCACGCTCAAACAGTGGTGCAGCCGGCCCTACAGGCTCCGTGGAATCCACGATGATTACATCGTACTCATTTTTATGTTCAATAATATGCATGTAGCCGTCATTAACGAGCACTTCAACATTGGGCTCGTCCAGTTTGCCGGCAATTTCAGGCAAATATTTTTTGGAATACTCAATAACTTTACCGTCGATTTCGACGAGGACTGCTTTTTCTACTGCAGCGTGTTTGATGACTTCACGAATGACACCGCCGTCACCGCCACCAACAACCAAAACTTTTTTCGGATTCGGGTGAGTGTTCAGCGCAGGGTGAGCCGCCATCTCGTGATATACGAATTCGTCTTTCACGGTGGTCATCACCATACCGTCGAGCAGCAACATGTTACCGAATTCCTCGGTTTCTACCATGGCCAAATCCTGAAAGTCAGTCTTCTCGCTTACATATGTCTGCTTAATCTTCGCGGTGATCCCAAATGCCGGGGTCTGTTTCTCCGTGAACCACAATTCCATGATCTCTACCTTCTTTCCGTAAAGTTAATGATCAGCCATATCAAGCATGGCGCTGCACGCCGCCCGGTTCACTCAAGCACGCCCCGCGTTCGGCGCCAAAGCATTAGGGTTGCTGGCTGCGGAAAGGTCCGCGTTCACTTCATTATATAGATTAAATTGACCACAGCGTGCTAAGCGTCTGACCGATCAACGAATCAATGACTATTGGTGCTGTTCGTCTTTCCGTGCCTTTGTGTATATTGTGCCGAACTGCTACTTTTCATTACCCTTTTGCATTATACGCGATAGATGTTTATCCTGCAAAACGGTTTTTTCTGCAGAAATGCTACATTTTAAACTGTTCAGCGGCAGACTGAATATCCCTGTCCATGAAATCCCATACTGGGAAGAAAAGAAGAAAGGAGCCCGTTTCATGACTCAAAATCGCCAGAAGACCCGCAAACGCGGGTTCCGTTTATTAAAATGGATCAAAAGCCTCTCTCTGCTCGCTGTTCTCGGCGTTATTGCAACGATTGCAGGATTGGTCTATCTATATGCGACCAGCCTACCTTTAGCTGATTCGGATCGCAACTCAAGGCTGCTTGATAGCCAAGGCGAAGTCATTGCCACCTTCTCTGCAGGCGGCAAGGATTCCGTACCCGTGCAGCTTCAAGACATCTCAAAAGACCTGGTCAATGCCACTCTGGCTGTCGAGGATCGCAAATTCTATGACCATTATGGTTTTGACATTCAAGGGGTGGGACGGGCTGTGCTCGTTAACCTGCAGCATATGGAAATGTCCCAAGGTGCCAGCACCCTCACACAACAGCTTGCGCGAAATCTGTATCTTTCCCACGAGAAGACCTGGACTCGCAAGGCCAAAGAGGCCATGTACACGGCACAGCTTGAAATGAAGTACAGCAAAGATGAAATTCTACAAATGTATCTCAATGAAATCTATTATGGTCATGGCGCCTACGGAATTGAAGCAGCTTCGCGCATGTATTTCGGCAAATCAGCCAAACAGCTCGATTTGGCGGAAAGCGCCATGCTCGCAGGCATTCCAAAAGGCCCCACCTACTATTCTCCATATAACCATATGAAGAACGCGAAGGATCGGCAGAAGATCGTACTGGCCGCCATGGTCGATATCGGCAAGATAACAAAAACCGAAGCGGACAAGGCTTATGAGGAAATGCTGTCTTTTAAACCGGAAAGTGAACGGAAAACAGTAGAAAGTGCGCCTTATTTCAGGGATTACATTCGCAGCCTTGCGGTCAAGGAGCTGGGTATTAGTGAAGCAATGCTGGACCATGGGGGACTAAATATATACACCACTCTGGATCTGCGTGTGCAAAAGGCAGCTGAAGACGCTGTAGCCAAAGGTATGGATCCGAGCAGTGAACTGGAGACAGCTCTCGTCTCCATAGACCCTCGTACAGGCTATATCAAAGCTATGGTAGGGGGCAAAAACTATCGGACCAATCAGATCAACCATGTCCTGGCGACGACACGCCAGCCAGGTTCTGCATTTAAGCCCATTATGTATCTGGCTGCGCTGGAATCCAAAGAGCTGACCAGTGCTTCCATCTTCAATAGCGAACCAACCCTGTTTCACTATGATAATGACCGCAAAACCTATAAGCCCGGCAACTTCGGCGACAAGTATCTGGGTGAAATTGATCTAAGGCAGGCCATTGCTGCCTCGGACAATATCTATGCGGTCAATACGATTATGCAGATTGGGCCTGATCAGGTCGTGGACATGGCCAAGAGCCTGGGGATTACAAGCAATCTTAGCGCTGTCCCCTCTCTCGCCTTGGGTACTTCGCCCGTGAGTCCATTGGAGATGGCATCGGCCTTCTCCGTTATCGCTGCAGGTGGACAGCGGACACCTCCTGTCGCCATCCTACAGGTGACGGATGCAGCAGGACGTGTAATCTATGAAGCACCACAAACCAAGGCCGAGAAAGTGGTAGAACCGGCCGCAGCATATGTACTGACACGTTTAATGGAAAGTGTGTTCGAAAATGGCGGTACAGGAAATCGGGTTGCTACAACGATTAAGCGGCCGGTAGCAGGCAAAACCGGCACGACCAATACGGATGCCTGGATGGTCGGCTTTACCCCAGAGCTCTCCACCGCAGTATGGGTCGGTTACGATCAGGGCAAAGCCATCTCCACTTCGGATGGTCGCCGTGCAGCACCGATGTTCGCCCAGTTTACAGAGCAGGCTCTTGCGAGTGTGCCGCCGAAGATATTCCCTGTTCCCGATCATGTGGTCAGTGTGTATATTGATCCGGAGTCCGGAAAACTGGCCGGTAATGGCTGTGAAGAGAAACGGCTTGAAGTCTTCATAGACGGCACAGAACCTACGGAAACCTGTAGCGGGACAACGGACAATACTGATTCCAAGAAGAATGATGGAAGTCGTGAAGTACAAAATCAAGAAGGAATCCAGGAAGAGAAGCATTCGTGGTGGAGAGACTTTAAGCGTTGGTGGGTGGAATGACGCAAATACGTAACGACTTAATTACGTCACTGTAATTGAATTACCTCAGGCTTTTTTTCAGATCGTCTGTGTACAACTATACCTCAACCCTCTGACCAATTGACAAGCCAAAAGCCCCGATCCGATCAATTCGGTTTCGGGGCTTTTCATGTTCTTTCTGAGTGAAACAGCATAATTGCTTTAATCAGGAGAGTGCTTCTTTCAGTTCATCCGGAGAAGCATTCCACCACTCTTCATTGTGTGTAACCAACAGCTTCTTGAGAGCTGCTCGATCCTCCGGTCCAAGCTCATCCAGCATGAAGCGGCGCTTCATTGCATAATCCATCCGGTTCACATGGTCAGCCAGCAGTTTCCATCCCCGTTTTGCCTCGGTATCGATCCACATCTCGCATGCCGTTGCACCGCCGTACAATTGTCCCTGTTCCGTACGATCCACAGCTACCCAAACCAGCCATACCTGGCGACCGTTAGGTACGTCTTCCCGATTCGTCGAAAACTTAATTCCACGTTCTACCTTGCTCTTCGCATGCATGGCGCCAATATCAATCTTTGCCTCGCCATTATCGATAATGACGGGCGACAGGTTGTTCAGATCAATGGAGCCTGCACCGAAACCTTTGTGTTTGCTTTTGGCACTTACGATATTCAAGGCAATCTGTTTTTTGCCGTTTTGCTCGTTTTGATCCATATTTATAGCCTCCAAGGGTTGATACAAATATTTTAACTAATAATCGCCCCATTGCAAACATATACATGCTGTAGATGCTTGTCAACGGGAGGTATTTAACGATGATTCCACTACGCGCCAAGAGCTGGCTCACTGCAATTCTAGCCCTGTGTGTGTTTACCGGAGCCATATGGATCACTCTGGATCACACTCGCTCTACGACATCCGACTTGCCAACGCTCGCCCCGGAATTGGGCAAGCCTCCGGCTAAGGTCCAAACTCCGGCACCTCCAGAAAGCGTGCAGACACCTACTGCTGAGGTGTTCAGCAACCGCGTGGTGGAATATCACATGGACGTGAAGCTGGTGGACGGCAATGTTCTAGAGGGAACTCAGACACTTACCTGGACCCATCCGGGTAAAAAAACAGTCAGCGAACTTTATTTCCACCTATACCCCAATGCATTTTCTTCTAGTGATACGACATTTATGAAGGAATCCGGAGGAAAGCTTCGCGGTGATGTGATGCCAACGGACGGGTACGGCTCCATGAATATTACGGAGATGAAAACAGAGGACGGACTCTCTCTCCTGCACCGGATGCAGTATGTACAGCCGGATGATGGAAACATGAAAGACAAAACGCTCATCAAAGTAAGATTGCCCAAGCCAGTCAAGGGCGGGGAAACCATTACACTGCACACCCGGTTTGAGGTCAAGCTGCCCAAAATCTTTGCCCGTATGGGAACCGCTGAAAACTTCGTTATGGCGGGACAATGGTTCCCTAAACTCAGTGTATATGAGCCTGCAGGCGTGCGAGGACGTACGGCTGAGGGCTGGAATCTGCATCAGTACCACGGGAATTCCGAGTTTTATGCTGATTTTGGCATCTATAGTGTGCGTATTCGGGTACCGGAAACATACAAAGTCGCCGCGACCGGGTTTCCAACGAAGCAGGCTGTTATAAAAAACGGCGAGAAGATCTATCAATTCTATGCTGACGATGTGCATGATTTCGCCTGGGCAGCCTCACCCGACTTTGTTTATGCGGAGGAACCCTTCTCGGCTCCCAATGTTCCAGGCGTACGAATCAAGCTCTATCTGGATCCGGCCCACCAGGATCTGAAGGAACGTTACTTCTATGCGGCCAAAGCAGCTCTTTCCAATTACAGCAAGTGGTTTGGTCCGTACCCGTATTCCACACTCTCCATTGTTGTTCCCCCGAAAATGGGCAATGGAGCAGGCGGCATGGAGTATCCTACTTTAGTTACAGCCTTCGGTGCCGACGACACTACGCCAGGTTACGATCTGGAACGCACGGTTGTGCACGAGATCGGACATCAGTACTTCTACGGCATGGTTGCCAGCAATGAATTTGAGGAGGCCTGGCTGGATGAAGGGTTCACCTCTTACGCAGAAGACAAACTGATGGAGCAGGAATACGGACTTATCCCCAACCTTCCGGTTCAATCCGGCTTAATTACTTCTCCCGCCTCACTTACACAGGAGTCCTGGAAGTTTGATTCCCAGAATCATTATGCAGCCAATGTCTATACCAGGGGCAAGCTTGTGCTGCTGGGCATCGAACAACAAGTGGGCGCAAAAACGATGGAACGCATTCTTTCAACCTATGTAAAAAAATATCGGTTCAAACATCCCACTTCGACTGATTTTCAAAAGGTCGTGGAACAGGTGACCCGTACGTCCTGGTCTGATTATTTTAATCAATATGTATATGGGGACGGCATGGCCGACTTCGCCGTGGAGAATATCCAGGTCAAGCCTGTAGAAAAAGACGGTCAGACATTGTACGAGTCATCGGTAACATTATTGAAGAAAGGCAGCGACTACGAGAAGGTGCCCGTTCGCATTGTTTTTGAAGATGGACACATTGTCGCCAAGGAATGGGATGGCAGTAACGGTCGAATTACGTACAAGTTAACTTACAGCTCGCCTGTATCCTGGGCAATGACCGATCCGTTATATACCGTTGTACTGGAGAACCGTCATATGAACAACTTTTTGAAGGCGGGTCTGTATGAGCCGTCCAAGTTCCGCTGGAGCATGAGTGTAACCAAACTTATAGAAGCTATATTCGGAGGTCTGTCATGGTGAGGTGGAGACAGTGAAAGCAAAAATACGTGAGGGCTGGTTTCTCGTTCGTCAGCATATGTTCATTGCGGCACTTTTGTTTCTCTATCAGCTGGTGTGGGGTTACTTCATCTATAGAATGGTGCAATCGGCTGTCGTTCCCTTGCTGCTGCGCTATCCGGAACCTGACGCCGGGGAGCTTAGTACAATTTTATTCAAAATGGAAAGCCAGCTGAGTCTGTCTACACATCCCGAGGTTCATCGCTATCTATGGATACTGGGGGCCATGCTCCTGCTCCGCATGCTGATCACTCCTCTCATCCAGGCAGGGCTGATCTATTCATTACAACACTTCAATCATACGGAAGAGCGTATTCCTTTTATACGCGGGATCAAGGCACTGTGGAAACCGATGCTGCTGCTTCATTTCATTAAAACACTGTTATTGCTGCTGCCTGCGTACTGGCTTGTCCCCAAGTTGTATGGCATCTTTCTCGATGGATTCCATTCGCTGCAGCTGCTGCTGCCAGGCATTCCATATGTCGCTGGATGGATCGTATATGGATGGATTATACACCATGCCTTGCTCTATATGCAGTTTGGGGCGGGAGCCCCAGAGGGTCAGGGCGGGATCCGTGGTACATTTCACGCTCTATTTCTTGCCTTGCGTCATATCGTTTCTGTCATTGGGATCGCGTTGGTTTTGGGAGCAATCCATCTGCTCATCTTCGGGGCCTTCACCTCTGCGTCTTGGCTCTTGACGGGCCTAATGGGTCTGATCCTGCAACAAACCTATCCGCTCGCCAGATGTTTACTAGATATTTGGAAGATATGCGCTCATTTTCGTCTGTGGCAGTCCAAGTCTTCCAAAGGTTAAAAAGTGTAATGATCCACCTAAAAATTGTTACCATCTTCGTGTAAACTCGTGTCCATGTTTACGCTTCACAAAAGCAAACCTCGACCTTTCCCCGTCAAAGGTCGAGGTTTTTTTTGCTAATTTTCTTGTTAAACGTTGCCAAAGCTTTACTCCTCTGTTACAATAATCGCAGTGAGTTTTTAGTAACAACTTTGTAATCTTTAACTTATGAATTGTAACTACTTAAAATTAAATCGTCATTTCTTGATTTCGCAGGTGCACAACTAGCATAGCCAAATTCCTGGCACCTGGGAAGCGGGGGAACCAGTTATGGGTGAATTGATCTTGCTACAGAGGGATCATAGGGGACCTTCAACCGAATCCTTAAGCTAACCTCGCAGGCGTTGGAAGGGGTATATCTCTTGTTCAAAAAGAAATTAACAGCAGCTGTACTTAGCTTAACATTCGCTCTATCGCTTGGAGCAGGCAGCGCATTCGCAGATTCAAAAATGGATAAAGTAATTGATTCAGCAATGGGAACTACATACAAAAGTGGTGGAACAACGCTTAACGGCTTTGACTGCTCTGGATTCACACGGTATGTATTCGAAAAGCTGGGCATCGATTTGGCTCGTCAATCCAGTTCCCAATTCGACATGGGCGACTCCGTATCTCGCATGGAAATGAGACCAGGCGATCTGGTATTCTTCAATACAACGGGTAAAGGGGTTTCACACGTAGGCATCTTCGTGGGGGAAGGGAAGTTTGCACACTCCTCGTCTTCCAAAGGGGTTACCATCAGTTCTTTGAGTGAGAACTACTGGGCCAACCGCTATGTTGGCGCTAAACGGATTATGAGCACGGACGCATATGAGTCACTGGCCCTCGACTAGGGACAAGCTGAGCAACATCATACTGTAACGAAGCATAAATCAACTGCCCGGTACATTCTCCGCAGGAATGTATCCGGCGGTTTTTTTGTGCTTGTTCGTCCATGCCCTTATGATGTTTTTACCCATCCTACTATAATATAAACGGAATTCCCCGATCTTTTGTTTCACTTTTTTTTCAGGGAGCTAAACCTTGCCAAATGCCCTCCTCTTTTGTAGAGTGAAATCAGGATTAAATATGAAATGACATATGTGATAGACCCTCAGCGTATGACTAAAGTAGCTTGTTCACAATGAAAGGAGCGTGCAGTGGTATGGATGAAGCTTCTGTAACGTTTCACGTTGTGCCGATGCAAGAAGAACATGCAGAATTGATCTGCAGCTGGACATATGAACCACCCTACAACATCTATAGCTGGCTGCCCTGGGAACAGATGAAGGCGCTGGAAGTTGAATTCGGCGATAAGCAGCTTCGCCAAGAGCAATATGCGGTTGTACTCGGAGAGCAGGATCAGCTCTGCGGATTTGCTCAATTCTTTCCGCTCGAAGGTGTGACACGGATCGGGCTTGGCATGCATCCCGAACAGTGTGGTCAAGGGCAGGGCACTGCCTTCGTCTCTGCGATCGTGAAGGAAGCCATTCGGCGGAACCCTACCCATGAGATCGATCTCGAAGTGCTCACTTGGAATGCACGAGCCATTCGAGTTTACCTCAAGGCCGGATTTGTTACCCAGGATACCTATGAACGACAGACACCGAGCGGCTTGAAGCCTTTTTATTGCATGGTATATGAGGGACCTCGTTAACCTTCAGACCCGCAATACAGAAAATTTCATACCCGTTTATGTGATTAGTTCAAAAAATTACCACAAAATGCTATGATGTCATAACAGGTTCCGTTATAATGATATGGACAGTTTCAATTTAGATGATCTTTCATTCTGGAGGGGACATAAGGGATGCACAAATGGATCATGAGCGGGGTATTTTTTGCAGCATGCGCTTTGGCTATTGTTTTAATGTTTACGCTTCCAGGGAAAGAAGAAGTGGCTGAAGAAGCCAAACCAACCATGCCGGAAGTGACAATGGATGCCGGACAGGCTGAAGCACTGGTCAAAGCCAATTGTATTTCCTGTCACGGAGATCAGCTCCAAGGTGGCGTAGGACCTGCTCTAGCAAACATCGGCAGCAAGGATGATCTGGAGAAAATCTACTCTACGATTGTCAAAGGTAAAGGTGGCATGCCATCCTTCAAGGACAAACTGAAGGACGAGGAAATTGCCAATATCGCGATGTGGCTGGCTGAGAAGAAATAAGGATCATGAGATACACAGCAAAGAGGCCCCTGCCTTCCCTCTCGGGAATGGTTCGGGCCTCTTCGTCATATCATGAAAAAAACAGCCACTAAAAAATGACTGTTTATATCTTGATAAAGTAGTTTTTAAATATTAACCTGTTTTATTATGTAAGCTTTATCCTAAGAGAAATTTGTTGGGGCTATTAGTTCGTCTTGCTCTGTTTTGGATGCTGGCCTACACGTTGTTCTCAAGCTCTATTCCAAATTGGGGAGATGAATTATTTGCAATATTGATGTTGTCCATTCCTTTCCTTGTAAACATGATCGTTAGGTATCTAAAATTTAAAATGATGAAGGTATAGACGAATAAATTCAAAAGGACAAATTATGAAAAAGTATTATATTGTGTGCCGCACAGAGTATCCAAAGGAGTGCCTTGAACTTGTATCATCAGAGTCTCAAGGGGAACTGGAGGATAAAGCCTTTGATCTACTCTGTGATGACTATTTTTGAGGACGTAAATTCATATGGATTCATGGAAATATTCTATAGAGATGATCAGGGGAGTCTATTTGAGGATTTGACAGGTAACAATAGGAGCGGTATTGATAATGCTTATATAGAGTCATGTATAAGAAGTAATGTGAGTAACTTTTTCAAAGAAAAACCAGAGGATGGGGATTTATATTTGAAAGATTTCTTTAATGAGAAACGTTCCCTGGTGGAATTTCCTCGGGAGTTGTATAAATTCATTTTATTCAACTATGATAATGAAAGTGATAAGCTTCGAATCCCCCATTACGACCTAGACGATATTTTCTGGGATCATCAATCGAATGAATATGGTGTAAAGGCACCGGAGGATGAGCGAGACCGCCGACTCAGAGAAATCATCGGTTTCGATTCGTGGATCGTAGAAGGTGTGTTCAGGTCGTGGTAGAGCCAAGTTTTGCTGCTGCAGACAAGATTTTCGTACTGTTGACGCCGTTGTCAGTTTAGGAGGAACGAATCTGGAAGCGTTATGAAGAGCGTATTGCGGGTGTCATCCCAAACAAGAAGCGCGAGACGCTCAAAGGCACCCATAACTTGTTGGCATGGAATAAAGATTACAATTTGACAAAGCTTCCTAACTTGATCGGACATTGGGACTATAGAGACAAAACGATCCTCGTTCGCGATAATTTAGATCTTCTTGAACTTCAATAGATGTGACTTGCTTTTCTTGTTAAGCTAACGGGAAACGTTAGCTTAATGAGACAGTGCGGTCTAAGACTTTATTTTTCAGTCTTGGTCTGGCGCTGTCTCATTTTAATGTTCAGTCTATAACTTATTTTTTCAAAAGCTGACGATTACTCAAAACAAAAATCGCGTAAGATCAATGATTCCGGTCTACAACTTTATTTCCACTTCACATTTTCGCCATAAAAATATCCCCTCCAAGTGTCACTTGAACCCCCATGATAACATGGAGGTTTTTTTAAGTGTCTACTTAAAGGGGATATTACCACTCGTCGGTCTTTTTTGTTCAACTCTCTAGTTTGATAACACATCTTGTACTAATTACGAAATAGGTGTGCTATTTATTGTTCCAAATGCTTAAAATCTTGGTCTTTATCGTTATAATTTCTCGATCCATTTACGAGGGGTGTACTAAACTGTTTAATTTCACCTGAATCTTTCAAATAAAAATATTCAACATTTTCTTCATCCTTAAATACAACTCTAGCAGAGAAAAAAGGCATTCTTCCGAAAAACGTATTAATTGAAGCTATATCAGAAGTTTTATAACCGTTTTGAAGTAAATAGTTATTTACTTCAGTCTTTAATTGTTTCTTTTCTAGATTAACAAATAGAATAAGAAGCAAAGATACTAAAATAACTAAGCCGAAAGTTATTAAAAAGATTTTTTTCATTTATTTTCCTTCTTTCTTATGATATTCTTATATTGAAATAAAATTCCAAATTAAAGGACTGAGAGATTATATGAAAAGAACGGTTAGTTTATCCCTTTCACTATTGTTATCAATCACTTTAATTGTATTTGCTTTCCCGATGAATGCAAGTGCAGCAACCGCAAATTATCCTGGGAGTAATTTTTCAGTAACACCTGGTGACGTGTTATATAGTCACAAAGGATGGGATAGCGGTTTTGTTGGACATGTCGCTATAGTAGGTGATGATAGAAAGATATACCACTCAACCCCAGCAAATGACGTTCCTTCTGGTGCAACAGGTGAGTCGTTATCCTCATATTTGTCCCGTTTCCCGGCTTCTTCTAAAATTGAAATATATAGATACGGACCTCATGGGAAGTTTGGTCCATTTCAAGAACCTGTAAAAGCCGGGAAGTGGGCAAGACTCAATTATTCAAAAGTTCAGAAGTATACGATAGCGGGCGGATATAAGATGAGTGATATAACAAAAAACTATTGCTCAAAGTTCTTATGGCAGGCTTGGAAATATGGAGCGAATGTTAGTATTGATAGACCCTATATGGGCAATTACATGAAACCAGATGCAACAACACTCTTTGCTCCAGCTGAAATCAATCTTTCACAGAATTCAAACGCAAGTATTTTCACCAAAATAGCAACTGTTACCAAGTAAAAAAGCTATGCGCGTGCCGATACTTGATCGGTGCGCGCATTTTGTGTCTACCTTAAATCGCTGATGGTTATCGAGGTTATAACAAGAAACTATACATACGTAAACATATACGTAAACAATAAGTGGTGGTCATTTCAATCCTACACTGTTACTTGAAGTATTCTCTCAGAGCTTCATTTATAATTCTAGTTTTTTCACCTCTGCCATTTTCGACGCTTTGATTGTCTAGTTTCTTTTTCAGTTCATTTTCTATCCAAACAGTATCCCTTGTATGCAACTCTTCAAATTTCTTTTTCCTAGTCTTCGGTTTACTCTCATGAGACGTATCAATAAGTTATAGATGCACACTGCTACTGCCAGAACTTCTAATCTTATTTTTCAAGTTATCCATCTTAGACACGTTGAATCAGCTCCTTAGCAAAATCTCTGTACAGCCTCAAACCTTGGTTCAATTCAGGGTTGTCTTTGAAGCCGTTAATAGATAAACGTCCTATCGCAGCAGTACGGGTCATGATTGTTTCAAAGCATAAATCCCCATACTCTTCCTCAATCAACTCAATAAGAGCCTTGTTATCGGTTCTCCTTGAATCTATAAGTGATATCAGTATGCCAGCAATCTTCATATCCTTGTTGACCAACTCTTGAACATGAAGGGTTGTCTCTAAAAACCGGCCAATTGCTGAATAGCAAAATTTGCTTTCTTCGAACATAGCAACAACTGCATCAGACGCAGCCAAAGCATTAATCGTCTGATCTCCTAAAGCAGGTGGCGTATTCAGCTTCTGGCTGCGTGTTCTGCCAAAAAGGCTTCCACTTCACGTGCATACGGCATCCCCGACTGGGCGCCGAGCTTCGTTACGGATAACGCGGCCGCTCCCATGGCGTAGCCTACTGCCGCGTCCAGTGTTTCCCCGCGCGCGAGGGCCACAGCCAGCGCGCCGTTGAAGCAATCGCCAGCGCCGGTCGTATCGACGGCGCTTACGGCGTAGCCGGGCGCACGGCAAGCGCCGGCACGCCCTGCCTGTACGCGGCCGCCTGGCGCTGCCGCGTACACAGCCCCCTCGGGGCCGAGCGTCGTAACGACAGCGGCCCCGAGCGATGCGGCGAGCTCTGCGACCGCCGCATCCACGTCTTCCGGCCGGAGATCATCCCGGCCGGTAAGCACGGCGAGCTCGCTGCGGTTCGGCGTGACGACGTCGACGCACCGCAGGAGCTCCTGGGGCAGACCCGGCACCGCTGGAGCCGGGTTGAGCACCACCAGTGCGCTGCCTTCTGCCGCCAATTCGGCGGCGCGGGTGACCGCTGGCAGCGGGATCTCGAGCTGCAGCAGCACCGCTGCGGCTGCAGTCAGGCTTTTTACCGTATCCGCCTCTTCCAGCATCTCCGGCACCACTTGCCCATTCGCTCCAGGAATAACGATGATCCGGTTATCTCCCTTGGAGAGCCATATGGAAGCCGTACCTGTAACGGTGTCTTCCAATACACGAACCTGTGAGGCATCTGCCCCACTATCCGTCAGACTGTGCAGCAGACGCTCGCCAAAACCATCCGAACCCACCGCTCCAATCATCGTCGTCTGTCCATCCAGACGTGCAGCAGCAACAGCCTGATTAGCCCCCTTGCCGCCGGCCAGATAGTGAAGCTCCTCACCGCTTACGGTTTCTCCCTCTTCTGGGATCGTATCGGTTTTCACCACGAGGTCCATATTGAGGCTGCCTACGACAGCAATAAGAGGCTTATTCTGATTCATGTCTGACATGTATGCTTCCTCATCTCTGGCAGCACAACGATAACCAGTCCCGGCTATGTCGTCCTCATTTTCTCAAACGTTTCGTTAAACTGCTCTGCTTCCTTAATATCTACAGATGTAATCCCACCCGCATCCCACGACGTGAGACGCAGCGTAACCGTTGTATAATCAATCGTAATAAAAGGGTGATGATTAAATGCTTCCGAGATTGCGGCGACCTCATCCACGAATGCAATCCCTTTCATGTAGTTGGAAAATACGAACTTGCGGACAATCCACCGTCCCTCTTCCAGTTCCCAGCCTTCCAGCCTCCCCAGATGAGCTTCGACTTCTTCTTGCGTAAAAACCATACGTTATCTTCCTCCCCATAAAGATGGCACAAGGGTAAGTCTCTATCCCCGTTCCTCATGCCACCCGAAACCTTGGTGCTACCACAGTAACCCCAACCGTCATAGGTTAGCCGCTCTGCGGCTCGCCCGTTTCATGAATCTCATCTTACCACGTACAGAACTCAAAATCCAATACTGCAAATGGCGTTAGAACCAATAGCCGTAAGGCTTCCGGGTATTTCCCCTCCCGGTTTCCACGCTGAAATTCCCCATATATTTGGCACTAGATAAGCGGTACAAATGTCAATTCCTCTTCCCCAATCAAAATATGAATGCGATGCTGCTCCTTGTCATGGATAACCACACCACTCCCTACAGGAATGACCGACTCGGTGCCCAGCGCATAGAACAAATCCTCTGCCAGAGCTTCATCCACTTCGAGCTGCTCGTTTTCACCCAAACGGGACCAATCTTCTGCATCCATTTCAAAAAAAACATAACGATCCGGAATACGCCCAATCGCCTGTGTCAAATCTGTCAATATTCCTTCATAATCCCGTCCATGCTTTACGCCCATTGGCTTTTTCACTCCTGTTTGGCCCCTAAAGAGCTGATTTGTTCTTATTATACCTGAAAATAACCCTTAAAAAAAAAGGCCTACTGGTCGATAAATAGTATACATGACCGTTTTAACTGTTACAGCATTTCTAAAAAATGCCATAGGTTAAACGGATTGCGGCAAAACATTCGTCCGGAAGCCCGAATACAGCCGCTTGAAAGGATTCAATTTTATCTCATGGATGAGGTGTATG
Organism: Paenibacillus pabuli; assembly: GCF_039831995.1. NCBI lineage: Bacteria > Bacillati > Bacillota > Bacilli > Caryophanales > Paenibacillaceae > Paenibacillus > Paenibacillus pabuli. The sequence goes on along the minus strand of NZ_JBDOIO010000005.1, from coordinate 910,178 downwards.
ATGGAAATTTCAACGATTATCGGACTAGTTTTAGGGCTGGTTTCACTTGTTCTCGGGATGTTCCTGAAGGGTGCTCCCCTGATCAATCTGGTTAACAACCCGGCAGCCTACGTTATTATCTTTGTTGGTACAGCGGCAACAATCTTCATGGCATTTCCAATGTCTGAAGTTAAAAAAATCCCCAAGCTTTTCGGGGTACTCTTCAAAAAGCAGCAACTGATTGACCGTGTTTCACTGATCGGCACATTTATGGATTGGGCTTCCACTACCCGTCGTGAAGGTTTGCTGGCACTGGAATCAAAAGTCGAAGAGATTGACGATCAATTCCTTCGCAGCGGTATGCGCATGATTATTGACGGCAATGACCAGGAATTTGTTAGTGATGTATTGATGGAAGATATCCATGCCACCGAAGAGCGTCACCGCGGGGGAGCATTGATCTTCGCACAAGCGGGGATGTACGCTCCAACACTCGGGGTTCTCGGGGCCGTTGTAGGTCTGATTGCAGCCCTGGCCGACCTTAGTGATATGGAAAAGCTCTCTCACGCTATTGCGGCTGCGTTCATCGCTACACTCCTTGGTATTTTTAGTGGTTACGTGTTGTGGCACCCAATGTCCAACAAGTTGAAGCGGATGTCCAAGAAAGAGATGGAGATCAAGCTGATGATGGTTGAAGGATTGTTATCCATTCAATCCGGTGTATCCACCATTGCCATCAACCAAAAATTATCTGTATTCCTGACACCTTCCGAACGTAGACAGCTGGAAGAGAAGGAGGGATCATCAGGTGAAAAAGGCTAAAAAACATGAGCCGCATGAAGAACATATAGACGAGAGCTGGTTGCTCCCGTATTCTGACTTGATGACACTGTTGCTTGCCCTGTTTATTACGTTGTTCTCCATGAGTTCACTCGATGCAGCCAAGTTCGAACAGATGGCCTCGGCACTAAGCAGTGCGCTGAATGGCGGCGCAGGGGTATTGGATCATACATCCATGAACCCTACGGATGCCACAACGGACCTGGGCAAAAACAAACAGGTACCTGAAGAGATCACCAAGAACAAATCTGCTCAAATTACGGATGCGCAGATGGCTCAAAAAGAGCAGGAAGACCTGGAAAAACTCAAGAAACAACTGGACCAATATATTAGTAAAAACGGGCTATCCGACCAACTCAACACCAAGCTGAATCAATCTGAACTGAAGATTACCATCAGTGATAATGCTCTGTTCTCTTCGGGGCGTGCAGATGTGAAGCCTGAATCGCGCTCACTGGCAAAAGCCATATCCAACATGCTGCAGGAGTTCCCGGAATATGAAGTGGTTGTATCGGGCCACACTGATAATATTCCCATTTCGAACAGCCAATATAAGGATAACTGGGATCTAAGTGCGGACCGTGCACTGAACTTCCTTAAAATCCTGTTGTTGAACGACGCGCTGGACCCTGCAAAGTTTACACCTAGCGGATATGGTGAGTACCATCCGATTGCCAGTAACCAGTCCAATGTCGGACGAGCTCAGAATCGTCGTGTAGAGGTTTCTATTATCCGGAAGTACCAAAGTAACAATCCGACTGTAAAAGCAGTCAATCAAGCAAACTAGAAGCTAATGCAACTGTAAAAGGTCGTTCTTCTCTCTGGTAGAGGAGGACGACCTTTTTTTGTATAATTAGCGAGATATCAAAAAAAGCCCCGCCTTCTCTTCTTCTGACAAGAGATGCAGAGCTTTCGTTAATTGAACTTTAAATGCCCTGTTATTCCAAGACGTAGTCCAGCAGGCTACCCAATTCCGATTTCTCCGCTGCTGTCAGTTCTCTCCACTTGCCTGTAGCCTGTTCACCCAGATGAATATTCATGATACGTACACGCTTCAATTTACGCACCTCGTAACCAAAAGCACTGCACATTCTGCGAATTTGCCGATTTTTCCCCTCGGTCAGTATAATTCGGAATACTCGCTCAGAGATCCGAGTGACGGTACAGGGCAGCGTCATTTCGCCGAGAATTTTGACGCCTGTGCTCATCCCCTTGAGAAAACTCGGCGTGACCGGACGATCGACCGTAACGATATACTCTTTCTCATGACGTCCCTCTGCTCTAAGTATCCGGTTAACGATATCTCCATCATTGGTCATCAGAATAAGCCCTTCCGAGTCCTTATCCAGTCGGCCAATCGGAAAAATGCGTTCCTTGTGACCCACAAAGTCAACGATGTTCCCCTTAATATGCTGCTCGGTCGTACTCGTAATGCCGACAGGTTTATTCAGTGCAATGTATACATGTTTTCTTTTTTCCTTAATGGGTTGACCATTGATCCGTACGTCATCGCCTTCTTCAGCCTGACTTCCCAGTTCGGCGGTTAAGCCATTAATGGTCACTTTCCCGCTCTCCACTAATTTGTCCGCTTCACGCCGGGAACAATAGCCTGTTTCACTAATAAATTTATTAATACGCAAAAGGTAATCTCACCTCGTCTAGTTCTCTTCGTCTGTATGTGCATCTTCCGCCTGATCTTCTTCTTCCACGCTCTCCGGAAGCTGTTTGGTGGTAGCCGGAAGATCGATGATAACGGTCGTGCCCTTGTTCATGACGCTTTTAATATCCATCATGCCCTTATGTGATTGAATGATGCGCTGACTGACCATTAAACCAAGCCCTGTTCCAGACTCCTTGTTGGTAAAGAACGGCTCGCCAAGCTTCGGCATCATCTCTTCCGGAATTCCAATACCCTCATCCTTAATTTCAATCCGCACCCGATTTAATTCCTCGTCATGGTCAAGGCGAATCCGAATGCTGCCTCCGTCCGGCATGGCTTCCATACCATTCTTAAGCAGATTGATGAACACTTGCTTTAACTGATTCTCTTCACAGTGTACCATAGCTGAATCCGATGATGCATTTAATACAAATTCAACCCCGTGCAGATGTGCCTGGCTATCCAGGAGTGAGATGACATCGCCAAGAATGAAGCGGATATCCCGCTCCTGGAAGTGAACGGCCTGTGGTTTGGCCAAAATCAGGAATTCCCCTACGATCAGATTAATGCGGTCCAGTTCCGACAGCATCAAGTCAAGATGACGATGATTCAGTTTATTCGTCTCTTGCTGCAGCTGCAGGAAACCACGCAGTGTCGTAAGCGGGTTACGGATCTCATGCGCAACACCCGCAGCGAGTTGACCCACCGTTGTGAGCTTCTCTGAGCGTCTAAGAAGTTCTTCCATCCGATTGCGGCTAGTGATGTCCCTCGACACACTAATCAATGCTGTAATCTCGCCCAGTTCATCTCGCACGGGCGCAGTGCTGACACTAACCTCTACCCGTGTGCCATCTTTTTTCATCCATACAGTTTCATTCGAGGTAATGGACAGCCCTTCAATGAGCTGGGCATGCTGCTGCTTCATTTCCTCTTCTGCCTCAGGCGGGATGATCTTCAGCCTGCGGTTTTCAACCTCTCGGCTTCGCCAGCCATAGAGTTGTTCGAACGCCCGGTTTACCCGCAACACCTTACCGTTTAGATCCGTAATATGAATGGCATCGGCGGTTTGATTGATGATGGATTCCAGATGTTCTTTAACGGCTCTGTTCTCCTCATACATCTGTTTCAACCGGTTGGTATAGTGGCCCAGATTGCGAATCATGGCATTAATCCGATTGGCCAGTTGACCCAGTTCATCCTTCCTTCTCACTTTTAGGCGGAAGTCGAAATGTCCATCTGCCACATCATTCACTTTGCCCAGAATGGATTGGATAGGACGTGTAATATATCCTGCTAACAAGTAGCTGCCAAAGATCACGATTTCCAGCAGCACCAGCGATATGGAGGCATGACTGACCAATTGTTCCGATACCATGGAGGATATTTGTTTATAGTCCATGACAATACTGATGACATATGATGCTTCATTTGGAGTGAAGATTGGGATGAAACTTTTTAACACCTTTTGCTCATGCGTCTCACTGACAAACGAAACATTCTGCCCGGTTCGGATGGCCCTTACTACTGCGCGGTGATCTTCATCTGCCGTACCATACTGATACGTACCAAAACGAATTGGTCTATTATTCAACTTGTTGTAGTTGCTATCCCTGCCATCGTCACTCATGTTTGGACTGCCAAAAGTCAATGGATTGATACCCGTGATCTCCAAGATGGAAGGATTCACTTCACGAATTTTGTTCAAAATCTCATCAGGACCAGAGATCTTTACATAGTCATCAACTTCAGCATTATTATAGAAGGGATTGATTATGTAGTTCCTCTGCCCATCATGATAGTAACCCCAGATATCAATATCCGATGGACTGGATGTAGAGTACTCGAAACCATCGGACCAAAAATGATCCAGTTTCTGCCCTTGAGTGATGGTAACCTGATGTTTTTCGAACAATTGCTTAAAGGCTTGATACCAATAGGTCATTTTCTTTGTGGATAAACCAATTTCGCGTGGATCGGAAGAGCGGGTTACCACGATATCATCCTCTGTTTGTTCCATTAGAGAGATATGCGATACCCCCACTTTTTTGCTTAAACGTACAAGTTCTTCATTTGTGATATTATTAATATCCGGGTCGAGTTCTTCTGCAGCCATGACTGAAGCAAGCCATAGATTATTACCAATCTGGCGTTTTACATAATCCGAACTATTTTGATTCTGTTCGACAGAAATTGCAATCTGTTTGGCCGTTAGGACCATCTTGGTTTCACTGTCCTGCCTAAGATTTTCCTCGGTAGTATAATAACTCAGTGCGATATTCAGAATCAAAATAACAAGCACCGAGCACGACATAATCATGGATAATTTCGTTTTAATAGACAACTTTTTTAGTTCACCTCTCGGCTTGTACCCTTTGGCGATATATGGCAAAACATATCTCCATCATAACGGTTGTGTGTGGTTTTGAAAAGGATAAATGCCCCTAGTCCAAAAGTTACCGCTTGGCTGAAAAGCTCGAATTTCATTGTTTTTTGTCTTCGCGATGCCTACAATGAGATTAATCACTAAAACTATACACATATCCACAAGCTTGTGGATATCATGTTCATAACTATGTGAGCAACTCGGTAGTTATCCACAGACTTATGCACATCATGTTAACAAACGAATATTTGTTCGCTGAATAAATGCTTTGGAAGGAGCTTTAACTGTAATGAATGAACACTCAATTCCGGTTGATCTTTCGCATCTTTCGGAGGAACAGCAGCACGAGTTCTGGATGCGTGAAGCCATTGCTGAGGCGCTTAAAGCTGAGGCACTTGGAGAAGTCCCGATCGGAGCTGTAATTGTGCAAAACAACCAGATCATCGGACGAGGATATAATTTGCGTGAGACCACTCTTGATTCCACTGCACATGCGGAGATGGTTGCTATTCGTCAGGCAAGCGAAACGATCGGAGCCTGGCGCCTGCTTGATTGCAGCCTATATGTAACCCTGGAGCCTTGCCCTATGTGCGCAGGAGCCATTGTACAGTCCCGAGTGCCCCGCGTTATATTTGGAACTGCTGATCCCAAGGCCGGATGTGCAGGAACCTTGATGAACTTGTTGCAGGAACCCCGGTTCAACCATCGTACCGAGGTAATTCCAGATGTCCTTCAACCTGAATGCTCCACGATGCTGACCCAATTCTTCCGTCGGTTGCGCAAGAAGTAATGCTTATACGTTGATCTTGAGAGGATGTGCACTGCTATGGCTTTAACACTGTATGATACTCCGAATGGTATCAGCCTTCGGTTACTCACTATCGATGATACACAAGCGTATCTTGATCTGATCCAGGTTACCCGCGTTCCCTACCAAGCTGTAGAGCCTCTTCGAGATGATGAGTTCTATACACTGCATGCTCAAACAAGACGTCTTCAGGAGCGATTAAAGGCGGCAGAAGAAGGTACTGGTTATCAGTTCGGAATCTATACCATCCAAGACGACCTTCTCATTGGACAAATCAGCCTGAATAACGTCTCCTATGGCGTTGCCAATTATGCCGATATGGGTTACTTTATCCATCCTGACTATCAGGGTGGTGGACGTATGACAGCTGCTGTTAAACTCGCAGTTGCCTATGCTTTCCGTGCTTTGAAGTTGAATCGTATTCAGGCAGCAATCCTACCCACTAATGCCGGTTCTCAGCGTGTACTGGAGAAGAACGGCTTTCAGGCTGAAGGCATTGCCCGTAAATATCTGAAAATCAACGGAAGTTATCAGGATCACCAAATTTATGCTGTGATTGCTGAAGATTTATCTGAATCACTGCAATAACAGATTTAAACTATAAAATAACAAAAAGCCGCCCGACATAAAGTCGAAGCGGCTTTTTCTCACTCATTTCTAGGAATGAACTTAGTATCCGTAAGAAGCGTTCATCAGTTCTTCGAACTCTTCCATTGTGATTACATTTTCACCCGTAGGAATATTGATTTTGAAGGCAGCCTTCTCATTGATTTTCGTGTATGTGTTGGATCCGGTAAAGGCCAACTTCACTTCATCTTTGGTATCCACTGGTGTGATCAGCAGATCAGCTGCAATCTTTTGATAAACCGGGAAATCCTGCTTATCCAATGCGAAATCGATGTTGAACTTACTGATATTTAGTACTTCGTTAATTCTATCGATTCTTGACATTTCTTCTTTATCTTCTGCAACGGATTTCAGATCTTCCTTGGCCTGTTCAATATCTGTTTGGTTCAGTTGCAACATGTCACGATACTCTTCTTTAGCAACAATATCAATCGCTTTTGGCAATGCTTTAGTAATCATCACCTTAACCGCTTCACTTACGTTGTCGTTAGTAACGGAGAATTGCACCACCTGCTTGGCATCTACACCTTCTGGCAGCTGTGCATCCTTAACATCTACGTTTTTGAAGAATTTGTCCTGATCATATTCACTAAGAACAGCATCCATCACTTCGTTGCTCAGTTTTTGTGTTTTGGCTGCGTCCATAGCATCAGGGTTCCATTCAGTACCCTCTTGCTCAGCCAATTCTTTCAGATCAAGCTCCAAGAATTTGCCAACCACCGTTTCCGGGATTGGGAAGAACGGAATGCTTGGCACTTTAACGTAAAGCTTCTCAGCCGTCATCACCATCGGAATGGTGAACGTCATGCCCATATCACCTTTGAGCTCAAGGCTAACTGTCATTTCTGTTTGCATTGGCTCACTTTGGTATACGCCAGTTACGTTAAACTGAGCATCCTTCAACATGCTCATAAACTGAGTCATGGTTGGGTCTTGTTGTGACTCGTCGGAAGGTTTATAGCTCAATTCATTAATTGTGAAATTGGAACTCATCTCATACGAAGTCAGTTTAGAAGCATTGGCCGCCGCCGTCTTCAGAGCCTCTTTCGGTTCTTGTTTGCTGCTACATGCTGTCAAAGCCAAAGACACGGTCAACAGCAACGTTAGAAGCAACGCCCCCATACGTTTAGTCATTTGTTTCTCTCCTCTCGTGATAACCCCAAAAAAAGTAATTCAACATCAATGATATACCATTTATTCTGAAACGGAAACACGATTTGGGAAATTTGTGATCTTCCCACACTAAAATGGCTACAAAGACCTATGTTAGCTTTTTAATTCCTCCCATCACTGGTCTTTATTTATGTATGAATACGCAAAAACCCCCTGTTAGGTAACAGGGGGTATCATTAAGCATTATTAAATATCTCATATCTCCAAGACTACATGCCGGGCTGTGTATATAACTTACCCTTGCGGATTGTTATGATCCACATGATTCTGGTTTTTCACTTTTTTTGACCCGGACAACGGTTCCTGTCCAGATGAGTGCTTTTCCGGACGACGATGTTGCTCAGCAGCTTGAACTTCCGGTACAGGTATCGCTTTTGGCTTGCTCATGCTGTTACCCCCTCTTCATGATTTTAGGAATGGGATGGGTCCATATCTTCCGTTTTGTCATGATTCAGTGAATCCTGATGACGACGATCATTTGTATCTTGCTGAATTTGCTGTGCATGATGGCTGTTTACAGCTGGCTGCTCCAGATCAGCAACAACATTCTGCAAATTTTTATCGATCCCTGCTTTGGCCTTGCTCACTCGAATCCCTCCCTCAATTGGAGCTATGTTCTTGTCTTGGACTGTAACGACTGGGCGCATTCATGAATATGCCGTGTATAATCCTGAGCCAGTTCCTGGATGGGTTCTGTACGCTCATCTGTCGTCTGTCCATCCCGTTCTACGTCAATCAGTTGTACACTGACCTCACGGGAGTCCACATACGCACATTTGAAATCGAATGAGTACATTTGGTGTCCTGCAGTCGCGATATGAATGCGAATAGCCTTTTGATCAGCTTCATCTGCCATTACCTGAGCCTGATCACCGACATTCAGCACTTCCGGCAGTCGCTCTTGCCATGCGCCTACAAGCTCTGTCTGATCTATATTTAACTCGCGGTTCATCTAACCACCTCCACTCCTATAAAGTGCGGCGAAAAAGATGTTTTTATACATTAAAATGGACTCGAATAACCGAGTGTTGATGCCAAGAATAAACCAACCGAAGGCAGATACCTGGACTGTGGAAATGTATATGCAAAAAAGGACCCGAGCTTATCGCTCGAATCCTTGTTATAAGTGTAGTTATGGCGGAGAGGGTGGGATTCGAACCCACGTGGGCTTGCACCCTAACGGTTTTCAAGACCGCCCCGTTATGACCGCTTCGGTACCTCTCCAAAATTTGAAGTTTTATAAACTTGCCACGAAATAGATCATACCACATCTACAGTTAAAAAAGCAAGCTTTAGAATAAAAAACCCGTCATAAATGAATGACGGGCCATTTTTGTTTGGTTAATCATAATATAAAACTATGTTCTCTATATTAGGAACGACGTGTGATTACACTAATTCCACCCATGTAAGGACGCAATGCTTCGGGAATAACTACAGTCCCGTCTTCTTGTTGATAGTTCTCCAGAATAGCAGCTACCGTACGTCCAACAGCGAGTCCGGAACCGTTCAGTGTATGGACAAACTCAGGCTTAGCCTTAGGCTCTCTGCGGAAACGAATGTTGGCACGGCGTGCCTGGAAGTCTTCACAGTTAGAGCAGGAAGAGATTTCACGATATGTATTGCTTTCCGGCAACCATACCTCGAGGTCATAGGTTTTCGCTGAAGTGAAGCCCATATCCGCTGTGCACAGCGCCAAGACACGGTATGGCAATTCCAGCAATTGAAGCACACGCTCAGCATTTTGCGTCATTTTTTCCAATTCCTCATAGGAGGTTTCAGGAGAAGACAACTTCAACAATTCAACCTTATTAAACTGATGCTGACGGATTAATCCACGTGTATCACGCCCGGCAGAGCCTGCTTCGGAACGGAAGCATGAGCTGTATGCAACGAAGTGCTTCGGCAGATCCTCCGCATTCAAAATCTCTTCGCGATGATAGTTCGTTACCGGAACTTCCGCGGTAGGGATCAGATAATATTCCGTATCCTTCAGCTTGAACAGATCTTCTTCGAATTTTGGCAATTGGCCTGTTCCGAACAGACTGTCGCGGTTGACGATGTATGGAGGCAAAATCTCCTCATATCCATGTTGATCACTGTGCAGATCCATCATGAAGTTAATCAGAGCTCGCTCTAGACGTGCACCAAGTCCTTTGTAGAACGTAAAACGGGAACCCGTAACTTTGGCAGCAGCCTCAAAATCAAGAATATCGAGATCCTGCGCAATCTCCCAGTGTGCTTTTGGTGTAAAACCAAACGACTTCGGTTCGGACCAGCGGCGAATCTCTACATTATCATCTTCAGATGCGCCAACAGGTACACTCTCATTTGGAATGTTAGGAATGGCCATCGTCAGATCGCTAATCTTCGCTTCCAGCTCTCGGACCTCTTCATCCATCGCTTTGATACGATCAGACACTTCGCGCATCTCAACAATCAAATCATCCGCGTTCTCGCGATTCTTTTTAAGCCTGGCAACTTCACCGGATACTGTATTGCGGCGGTTCTTCAACGTCTCGCTCTCTTGCAGCAGCTCCCGGCGCTTCGCATCCATCTCGGAAAATCCAGCAATGAGATCGAGTGACTTGCCACGGTTCGTTAACGCTTCTTCTACACGTGCGTATTCATTCCGCAATATCTTTACATCAAGCATTATATACTCCTCCTAAATGACCTCACAGAAAACATATCAATAAACCTAAGCC